>JACRHF010000043.1 GCA_016217665.1 Nitrospirota bacterium
CGCAGGCCCCACCGGCGGGACAGCCGCGAACCCGGTAGGACTGGTCTATATTGCATTATCCTCTGAGATTCGTGTAGAGTGTAGTGAGTTCAGGTTCAGGGGGGAGAGGGAGGCGATCAAGCTAAAGACGTCTGAGGCTGCGCTGGAGATGATCAGGAGACAATTAGAAGAGCCGGTGACTGTATGACAGCCGGCGCGGGCAGCAGGTTATGCGATGGACAGCATAGAGAAGGGGTGGGCGATCTTCCTTCGCGACTTGCCGAAAGCAGTTGGGCACCTATCAAGGCGAGCAGGTGGAGGAAAGCCAGCCCGTAAGAGGCTGGAAGGCTTCCCCGCCTGCGAGTCCTTAGATAGGTCAACTGCGAAGGCCAGGAGCGAAGGAAGATCGCTCCCCCTTCTCCGAGGCATTACATGCGATGTTTTATTTCCGTAACATTACCGGAGGAGATCAAAAGAGGGATGACGGCGATTCAGGGGAGGCTGAGGGCCTCCGGCGCCGATGTCTCCTGGACAAGGCCTGAGGGGATGCACCTGACATTGAAATTTCTGGGCGAGGTCGAAGAAAAGATTCTGCCGGAGATGGAGGCCGCCCTGAATGCAGCGGTGAGAGGTCGGAGCTCCTTTTTTCTGAAAGTATCCGGGATAGGGACATTCCCTGACATAAGACGGCCCAGGGTCATCTGGATCGCGCTAAAAGAGCATGGCAATAATCTGATCAGACTGCAGAGGGGTGTTGAAGAAAAATTTAATGAAATAGGGTTTCCCCAGGAAGACCGGGACTTCACGCCCCATATCACATTAGGGCGTATCCGTTCTCAGAAAAATGTAGAGAAACTGCTGAGCCTTATAGAGAAATTAAGAGATGTGGAGTTAGACGGTTTTGATGCCTCCTGTGTCCATCTCATGCAAAGCCAGTTAAAGCCAACAGGGGCGATATACACTGAATTGTATTCTGCGGGATTGCAGGGTTAATATGAAAACCTGGCATAAACTAATCATTGGTGATTCAAGGCAGATGATAGAGATTCCTGATGAATCTGTTCACCTTATCGTCACCTCCCCACCGTACTGGCAGTTAAAGGATTATGGGAGCAGCAACCAAATAGGTTTCAATGACACCTATGAAGAATATATTAACAACTTGAATTTAGTCTGGAAAGAGTGCTATAGGGTCATGCATAAAGGGTGCCGGTTGTGCGTCAACATCGGCGATCAATTTGCCCGGTCTGTCTATTATGGAAGATATAAAGTAATTCCAATACGTACAGAGGTCATTAAGTTTTGTGAAACCGTAGGGTTTGACTATATGGGTGCAATAATCTGGCAGAAAGTTACCACTTGCAATACAACAGGTGGAGCAACAATCATGGGATCTTTTCCTCACCCGCGAAATGGGATTCTTAAGATAGATTATGAATTTATTTTGATTTTCAAAAAATATGGAGATCCTCCAAGGGTCAGCAAAGATATTAAAGAACAATCCAAATTAACACAGGAAGAATGGAATCAATACTTTGCGGGGCACTGGAATTTTCCGGGCGAGCGGCAGGATAAACATCTGGCAATGTTTCCGGAAGAATTACCACGGCGTCTTATCAAAATGTTTAGTTTTGTTGGCGATACGGTCCTTGATCCTTTTTTAGGTAGTGGAACAACATCTGTTGCATCTGGAAATTTAAACCGAAACTCTGTGGGATATGAAATAAATAAAGACTTTCTGCCTATTGTTGAAAATAAATTGAGAGTAAAACAAAATGCTGTTGTTAAAAAAAGTTGTTTTGAAATATCGAGGCAAAAAGAAACTGAAATAGACTTCAAAGGAAAAATTAAGGAGTTGCCTTATATATTCAAGGATCCGGTAAAGTTTGACAAGAAAGTAGACCCCAAAAAACTGAGATTCGGTTCAAGAATAGATAACTCAGAAGATCACAATAGGGAAAGCTATTATTCGGTAAAAGAGGTTTTAAGTCCGGAACTCATCATATTAAACAACGGCCTTAAATTGAAATTGCTTGGTGTTAAGGAGAAAAAAGAGGCAAATGGCGAAGCCATAAAATTTTTGTTGTCAAAGATTAAAGGAGAGAAAGTCTTTATAAAATATGACACAATCAAATATGATGAAGCGGGAAATCTATTAGGCTATCTATACCTGCGGAACAAGACCTTCGTTAATGCTCATTTGATCAAAAGCAAATTGACTGACGTAGATACTACATTAGATTATAAATACAAATCTAAATTTATGGAATTGACAAGATAAGCGTAATGACAAAAGAGTGGATCTCAGGCAACGAGGGGAGAAATCTTAAATTCAAAAGAGAAACATTGCTGAATTATGGGATGAATCGTTGGGGACTGAACAAGTCCTCCAGTGTAGGCTCGACTTCTGAATTAATCAGACAATGTGCGCCTGATTCTTTTGAAAAATGGGAAACTTTTTATTTTGGAAATGCCAGGCAGAAGAAGCGCGACGGAATTAAATTGACCAGAGAATATATCAGAGGGTTAGGTCAAAAACTTTACGTGAAGATCTCTGAAGTGGTCCAGAATGAATTGGATTCTATTCAAGAGGAGGAATGTATAGATTATGCTTATAATCTTGTTTTAAACAGGACTTATGAAGGATATAGATCAGAGATTGAGACGGTATATGGGCAATTGGAATCTATCCTTCATGTCAAGATTCACCCCGCCCCGGATGACTGGGATAGAACTTTCAATGTTGATTTTTACATCCAGGTTGATAGTAAATATATTGGCCTCCAGCTAAAACCCATATCTTCAGGTCAGGCGTTAAATCAATATCAGTGGATTAAAATGCACGAAGTGAATCATGGAAAATTCAGAATTAAGTTTGGCGGTAAAGTTTTCTTCATTTATTCAGTGAAAGCGGGCAAGAAGAAGAACATATACAATGTCGAAGTAATTGATGAAATCAAGCAAGAAATCGAGCGATTGGAAAGAGGTTGAGATATTTGGTACACGATGGTTTTTGAATTCCATTGTAACGGGATTGAATACAAAACCAATAACCATACTATAAAAAGGAGACAACCATGGGGGAGAAAGAACAGAAGATAAAGGCATTGGATCTAGCCCTTTCGCAGATTGAAAAACAGTTCGGGAAGGGGGCCATTATGCGCCTGGGGACAGACGGCGCCATGGCAGAGGTCCCGGCGATATCCACAGGGTCTTTAGGGCTTGATATCGCCCTCGGCGTTGGCGGGGTGCCGCGGGGGAGGGTCATCGAGATATTTGGTCCGGAGTCTTCCGGAAAGACCACGCTCTCTCTCCATGTCATTGCAGAGGCGCAAAAGAATGGCGGAGCGGCCGCCTTTATTGATGCAGAGCATGCCCTGGATATAGGATATGCAAGGAAACTCGGGGTGAACGCGGATGATCTCCTAATCTCACAGCCGGACACAGGGGAGCAGGCCCTTGAGATCGCAGAGACCCTTGTGAGAAGCGGGGCGGTAGACGTGATCGTGATAGACTCTGTGGCGGCCCTTGTGCCCCGGGCAGAGATCGAGGGGGAGATGGGAGATGCCCATATGGGGCTTCAGGCACGGTTGATGTCCCAGGCGCTGAGAAAATTGACGGCCGCTATCAGTAAGTCCCTCACCACAGTCATATTCATCAACCAGATCAGGATGAAACTGGGCGTCATGTTCGGGAATCCTGAGACGACTACAGGCGGGAATGCGCTGAAGTTCTACTCATCCATCAGATTGGACATCCGGAAGGTTGAGTCCCTGAAGGAGGGTCAGGATGTGACAGGGAACCGGGTGCGGGTCAAGGTGGTCAAGAATAAACTGGCCCCGCCCTTTAAGCAGGCAGAGTTTGATATCCTGTTTGATGAAGGGATATCGAGGATAGGCGAACTGATTGATATTGGGGTGGATAAGGGGATCGTCGAGAAAAGCGGTTCCTGGTATGCCTACAAAGGGGAGAGGATTGGCCAGGGGAGGGAGAATACCAGACAGGCATTAAAGGAAAATAGTGTTCTGGCGAAGGATATAGAGGTCAGGATCAAAGAGTCCTGCGGGTTACAGAAGGCGGGGATGAAACCTCAGGAAAAGAAGGGGACCCAGGGGGGCTAAATCGTATGAATATAAACGAACTCCTTACTACAGCCGTTACCAAAGGGGCATCCGATCTCCATATCAAGGTCGGCACCTATCCTATCATCAGGGTCAACGGGGAATTGGTACCCCTGGATCAGCAGAGCAAGATCAGCCAGGAGGATGCCGTAGCGATTTTATCCGCCATCATGAATGATGCCCATAAAAAACGCTATATAGAAAAGAAGGAGGTGGATCTCTCTTACGGGATCACAGGCCTCGGCCGTTTCAGGGCAAATATATTCCAGCAGAGGGGTACTGTCGGGATGGTCTTCCGTGTCATTCCCATGAAGATCCTGAGCATCGAGGAACTCGGCCTCCCCAAAATATTAGAGAAGCTTGCGATAGAGCCCCGGGGGCTGATACTGGTCACAGGGACTACCGGGAGCGGAAAGTCAACAACCCTCGCCGCGATGATTGAACATATGAACACCTACAAAACCATGCACATCATGACCATAGAAGACCCCATGGAATTCTTGTACCGGGATAAAAAGAGTCTCATCAACCAGAGGGAGATCGGCAACGATGCCGACTCATTCGCCAATGCCCTAAGGAGTGCGCTGAGGCAGGACCCGGATGTGATACTGGTCGGAGAGATGCGCGATTTTGAGACCATTCAGACGGCGCTGACAGCCGCCGAGACAGGGCATCTGGTCCTGAGCACCCTGCACACCATCGATGCCTCTGAGACGATCAACAGGATTATCACGATCTTTCCGCCCTATCAGCAGAAGCAGATACGGCTGCAATTAGCCTCGGTCGTCCGGGGGATTGTCTCTCAGAGACTTGTCCCCCGGGCTGACGGGTCCGGCAGGGTTGCGGCGGTCGAGGTCATGGTTTCTACCGCGACGATCCGGGAGTGCATCGTGGACCCGGACAAGACGCGGAAGATTCACGATGTCATCGCAGCAGGGGCATCTCAGTATGGGATGCAGACCTTTGATCAATCGCTCTACAAGCTGTATACGCAGAATTTAGTTACTTACGAAGAGGCCCTGCGGCGGTGCAATAACCCGGATGATTTTGCCCTGAAGGTCAAGGGGATACAGTCTGCCAGCGATACCAGATGGTAGGTAGTTGACGCTGAAGAATCAGGAGATGACAAACGGGGCTCAGGATGAATACCAGCGGGCAAATACCGCGGCCTTAAGGCTGTTAACCCTCTGTGACCGGAGTAAAAAAGATCTCAGAGAGAGGCTTTTAAGGAAGGATTACCCCGTTGAGGTTGTGGAGAGGGTCATCCAGCGGTTAGAGTCCATGGGGTACCTCGATGATGAGCGTTTTGCTGTAAAGTTCGCCATGGATGCGGTCAGGAGGAAGAACGCAGGACCTGCTGTTGTCCGGTATGGGCTGCAGCAGAAGGGTATTGAGCGGAGGATCATCGACGAGACGGTCGGGAAGGTCTTTCAGGAGAATGAAGAAAGGGAAGTGGCCAAGCGGGCATTGAAAAGACGGTTGAAGATCAGCGTCCAGAAGCCGGAAGACAGGAAGGGGAAGATCAAGAGACTCTCAGACTTCCTGAGGCGAAAAGGCTTTTCTTATGATATTATAAAGGCGGCAATAGGGGAGATCGAGGATGACATCTGACGATATCAGAAGACTCTTCTTTGAATATTTTGCAGGGAAGGGGCATACGATTGTGCCGAGTTCATCTCTCGTCCCTGAAAATGATCCTACCCTCCTCTTTACGAATGCAGGGATGGTCCAGTTCAAGCGGGTCTTTACAGGGGAAGAGGGGAGGAGTTATAAACGGGCGGTCTCGATACAGAAGTGTCTGAGGGCCGGAGGGAAGCATAACGATCTGGAGAATGTGGGATTTACAGCAAGACACCACACCTTCTTTGAGATGCTTGGAAACTTCTCCTTTGGCGACTATTTTAAGAAAGAGGCGGTCGCAATGGGGTGGGAGTTTCTGACGAAGACCCTTTGCCTGCCGGCAGACCGGTTATGGGTCTCTGTGTACGAGAAGGATGACGAGGCCTATGAATTATGGCGCACGGCGATCGGGGTCTCCAGAGACAGGATTGTCCGCCTCGGTGAAAAGGACAACTTCTGGCAGATGGGGGATACCGGTCCCTGCGGACCCTGTTCCGAGGTCATCATAGACCAGGGGCCTGAGGTCGGATGTGGAAGGCCGGAGTGCCGTGTAGGGTGCGACTGCGACAGATACCTTGAGTTATGGAATCTGGTATTCATGCAGTATGAGAAAAAGGCATCGGGTGAGCTTCTTCCGCTCCCGAAGCCCTCGATTGACACCGGGATGGGTCTTGAGCGGGTCACAGCCGTTGTCCAAGGAGTGAAGAGCAACTATGAGGCGGATCTCTTTATGCCGCTGATTAAGGCGATATCCAAAGAGTCCGGCATCGTCTATGACTCCCCTCCCCGGAAATCAGATGTATCCCTCAGGGTCATTGCCGACCATCTCAGGGCGATCACCTTCCTCATCAGCGATGGGGTAATCCCCTCTAACGAAGGGAGCGGATACGTGTTGAGACGCATCATCCGCAGGGGGGCCAGGCATGGCCGGCTTATCGGCATCCAGGAGCCCTTCTTATACAAAGGCGTCCGCTATGTCATTGACCTGATGAGGCCGCACTACCCGGAACTTCAAACAAACAGCGGGATCATCTCTGAGATTACCCGCAGAGAAGAAGAGGGCTTCATTAATACCCTGGAACAGGGGATAAGGATCTTAGACGACATTATAAAGCGGGCTCAGGAGGGGGGAAAAAGGATGATCCCCGGCGCAGACCTGTTTAAATTGTACGACACCTACGGATTTCCATTGGACTTAGCTGTAGATATTGCAAAGGAGCAGGACCTGGTCCTTGACGAGGAGGGGTTCCGTGAGGCTATGGAGCAGCAGAGGGAGAGGGCAAGACGGGCCGGATTGGGGGAGGACAAGATAAACCCCGTCTATAAAACACTGAAGTCCGGCAATGTTGCCACCCAGTTTGCGGGTTATGAACATCTGGAAACGAGGGGCCGGGTCGCGGCTATTATCAGGGATGGGGTTGTGGTCAATAGCGCTAAGGCCGGTGAGGAGATCGAGGTGGTCTTTGACATCACACCCTTCTACGGCGAGTCCGGAGGTCAGATTGGGGACCAGGGGATCGGAATCGGCCCGGAGGGGGGTATAGAGGTGACCGATACCCTAAAGCCTCTGGACATGATTGTCCATAAGGCCCGGGTCACGACTGGCTCCATCACCAAGAGGGAAGAGTGGGTGCTCCGGGTGAACAGGACCTCCCGGCAGGCCACGACCAGGAGTCATACCGCCACTCACATGCTCCACGCCGCGCTCAGACAGACCATAGGAGAACATGTCAAGCAGGCGGGGTCTCTGGTGGCCCCGGACAGACTCCGTTTTGATTTTATCCACTTTAAACCTGTATCAGAGGTGGAGATGGGTAGGATCGAAGAGATGCTGAATGAAAAGATCCGGGAGAACATCCCGGTCATAACAGAGGTGATGGATGTCTCCCAGGCGCTCCAGGGCGGCGCGATGGCCCTGTTTGGCGAAAAGTACGGTGAGAAGGTGAGGGTGGTGCAGGTGCCTGGGTTCAGCAAGGAGTTGTGCGGCGGAACCCACTGTAAGGCCACGGGGGAGATCGGGGTATTCAGAATCGCATCGGAGAGCGGCATAGCGGCAGGGGTGCGCCGCATAGAGGCCCTGACAGGGGCAGCGGCCCTGAGGCATTTCATCGAATCCGAGAGGACGGTCGCAGAGATCAGCGGGATGTTGAAGGCCAAGCCTGCCGAGGTGGCCGGCAAGGCAGAGCGTCTTGTCACACAGTTCAAGGAACAGGAAAAGGAGATCGCACGATTAAAGGGGCAATTGACCATCTCTCAGGCAAAGGATATCTCTTCTGAGATCCGGGAGGTCGAAGGGATCCAGGTGCTGTCAAAGAGGGCAGATCCGATGAGTATTGACGATCTCAGGAACTTTGCCGAGTCCCTTCGTTCCCAGATGAAATCAGGGGTTGTGGCCGCCGGGACCGGGGCAGATGACAAGGCGGCCATTGTGGTGATGGTGACCAAAGACCTTGCCTCCCAACTGGATGCACGGGAGATCATCCGGGAGATCGCCCCCTTAGTTGACGGCCGCGGCGGGGGGCGGGCCGACATGGCCCAGGCCGGGGGCAAAAGGCCTGAGGGGCTGGCAGAGGCGTTGGGTAAGGTCGCCGGCGTTGTTGGGGAGATGGCAAAGCGGGGTAAGGTATAGCGCCGGCCTTTATGGCCGGCATCCAAACCATGATAGCCTCGCAAAAAGTATAGACAGCGGACGGCTTCGTAAAAAGTCCATCTGCGGCGTTGCATATGGAGCTTTTTACGAAGCCGTCGGATTTCACAAAAGGGAGGGACTGATCATGTTTGAAATCGTTCGTAAGGCCTTGTTGGCCGGTCTGGGGGCGCAGGAGAAGGCAAAGGAGTTGATCGACGAGCTGATGAAGAAGGGCGAATTAAGTCAGACTGACGGGGCCAAGCTGATGAAGGAGGTCATGGAGAAGGCGGAGAAGGGGAGTGGAGAGGTGGACAAAAAGGTGGCAGAGATGGCTCAAAAGACCCTTGAACGCCTGAATCTGCCGACCCGAAAGGACGTGGAGGCCTTAGAAAAAAATATTCAGGAATTGACCGCCCGGTTGAAGAGGTTGGAAGAGGCGAAGTAGGCCTCATCCTGCCGATGCGCATACTCGCCTTAGACGTAGGAGATAAGAGGATTGGTGTCGCCATCAGTGACGAGCTCGAAATCTCTGCCCACGCCCTTACGACGATCACCCGGAACGACCGTAAAAAAGAGATCAGGGAGATTCAAGAGCTTATCAGTGAATACAATGTCGAAGAGATTGTTGTAGGCATGCCGGTCATGATGAACGGGAGTGTGGGAATCCAGGCTGAGAAGGTGGGGAGGTTCGTTGATGAACTTAAAAAAGAGGTCCAGATGCCGATTAAGCTGTTTGATGAGCGGTTGAGTACAAGACTCATCGAGAAGACGTTAATTGATGCGGATATGAGCAGGGAGAAGAGGAAAAAGGTGATTGATAAGTTGTCGGCAGTGATTATCCTTCAGGATTATCTGAGCAGCAGGGAGGGGAGATGCGATCTGTCCAGCGAATAGCCGTCACAGGGGTGATTCTCGCGATGCTGCTCCTGTTGTCCATTACAGGCTACAGCAGTCTCTTTGCCGTCAGGAAAGAGGGTGTCAAAGACTCCGTGTTTAGTGTACCGGAAGGGGTATCGCTGCGATGGATCGCAGGTTCTCTGAGAGACCGGGGATTCATCAGGAGCAGTACCCTGTTTATCACCTTTGGAAAATTTGTCTTATCTGAAAAAGAGATTATGGCCGGTGAATACATCTTTGGTCCTGAAACAAACTTCTTTGATATCCTCTCCGCCTTTAAAGAGGGGAAGGTTCACTACCACAGGGTCACCATCCCGGCAGGCTACAATATCCATCAGATAGGGAAGTTGCTGGAGGCGGACGGACTCGTTGACGCCATGACGTTTAAGGGGCTCACCGAAGACAGGGAATTGATCGGTCTGTTAAATACGGATGTCCCGAACCTTGAAGGTTTCTTATATCCTGATACCTATTACTTCTTGAAGGACGGCAAACCCAGGACGATTGTCCGCAAGATGGTGCTCAGATTCAAGGAGGCCGTTGGCCCGGACCTTGAGAACAGGGCGTCTGAACTTGGAATGACTTTAAAGGATATCGTCACCCTCGCCTCCCTGATAGAGAAGGAGGCCATTGTCGAGGGGGACCGTCCTTTAATATCCGCTGTCTTTTATAACAGGCTGAAAAAGAATATGCTCCTCCAGAGTGATCCTACCGTGATCTATGCCCTGGGCAATGGTTTCGATGGTGATCTGAAGAGGGGGCATTTAGTCTTCGATTCTTCCTACAACACCTATGTGAAGCGTGGACTCCCCCCGGGCCCCATTGCGAGTCCGGGCATCGAGTCTATCCATGCCGCCCTCTATCCTGCGGATGCGGATTATCTCTATTTTGTCTCCAAAAATGACGGCACCCACTACTTTTCAAAGAATCTCAAAGAACACAACAAGGCGGTGGCCGTTTACCAGAAACCCCTGGCCTTGAAGAAGACTTCTCACTGATACTGTCACATTCGCCTCTGCCTTAGCCTCCATGAAATGCACTAAGATTAGTGGAAGGGCAGGAATCCCGCGACTAAGTAACGTAATGAGGTTCTTGAAGGAAAGAGGCAACGCAATTCCATAGCGCATTTCTTCCTGAAGTCGAGTAATTAGGAACCTTCCTCTTCGTTGTAGATTTCAAGTAGGAAGAGGTAGGTCTTATGCTGATCCGGATAATACACAACGATAACAAGGTCTAATAAACTCAAGTGGCTGAGATTGAGGAGATTATGGGGGGCCCGTTGCCTCACATAAAAATCTATCTGAAAGTAGTATTCGTTGCCTCATCAAAAATCTATTCGAAATGTTTATGAGTTTTAAAATTGTTTTATTCTGACATTTAGCCCAAGTTCCGCAGTTAGCCTCAAATTTTATCATTTATAGAGTTTCATATAGTGCTAACCCATTGACTTTGCAGCGCCTGATCTTCAAGAATTGCATGTAGTGCAGACCACCCCCTTGAAATCCCTTCTGCATACA
>JACRHF010000007.1 GCA_016217665.1 Nitrospirota bacterium
CCTTTCGAATCGTGTCTGCCATGTTCCCCTCCTTTGTCAATTATGAGAAACCGGGGGCGACCTGACCCCATCACCGTGACATAGAAATAGCACATCACTCCATCAAAGTCAAAGAGCAGTGGATGGATATCGTGCCCCTTCACCGAGGCATTCCATGGCTGTCTTGACAGATTTTCTGGATGCTGTATCCTAACGGCAAATGGCAAGACCTTCTGATCTCACTCCTTTCTTTTACCCTGAATCTATTGCCGTCATCGGGGCATCCGCGGATACGGCCAAGCCCTCCGGGATTGTCCTGATGAACCTGCTGAGCAGTTTTCAGGGGAGGATCTATCCGGTCAACCCAAAACACACCACCCTGCACAACATCCCATGCTTCCCTTCGGTAACAGCCATCCCCGGCAAGGTCTCTCTCTCCATCCTCATCACCCCCCCGGTCATCATACCGGAGCTGTTGAAGGAACACGCGGCTAAGGATATCCATCATGTCATCATCGCAAGCGCAGGCTTTGCTGAGACTGAGACCGGGGCGGATTTGGAGCGGGACATCCGGGAGATCTCAGACCGCCTGAATATCCGCATCATCGGGCCCAACTGTCTTGGGGTATTCCACCCTTCTGCCGGACTTGACACATTCTTTCTTCCCCATGACCGTGTCTCAAGGCCACGGAAGGGCTGTATCTCCATCATCTCCCAGAGCGGTTCCATCCTGGGAGTTACGATGATCCTGTTGGCGCAGGAAGGACTCGGCATGGCCAAGGCAGTCAGCTATGGCAACCGGGTGGATGTCGGCGAGGCAGAATTGCTGGAATATCTGAGCGTTGATGAAGAGACCAGGGTCATCGGTCTCTGCATAGAGTCGATCAGTGACGGCAGGCGGTTTATCCGTGCGGCGCAAAGGTGTGATAAGCCGGTCGTCGTCATGAAATTAGGGCAGGAGCCTGCCGGGAAAAAGGCGTCCCGTTCGCACACCGGCTCCCTGTCCGGGGACTATGAGATCTTCCGGGCCGCATTCCGGAGGAGCGGCGTATCAGAGGCCAGGACGATTGAGGAATTTCTGGACCTGCTCAAGGTTTTCTCCATGCAGAAACCGAGGGCAGGACGGAGGGTCCTCATCCTGACCAATGCAGGCGGCGTCAGTGTGATGGCCGCAGACCACTGCAATCAGGCAGGATTGGATGTCCCGGACCTCCCTGATGAATTGAAGGAAAGGCTCAGGGCCGTACTTCCGCCTTACTACTCCCTCGCGAATCCGGTAGACCTGACCGGCAATTCCACGGATGATGAGTTTGCGCTCGTGCTGCGCATCTGCCTTGATCATTTTGATGCCGCCATCCTCATCCCCTTTATGACAGTCCCTGGAGTGACCCCCAATCTTGGCGAAGTGATCATCAACGCGATACAGGACCGCCGCAGGCCGGTCATATCGCTCTCTCCCTATGCCAGGAATGGAGAAAGGTTTAAAGAGGCATTCACTAAGCATGGCATCCCGATCCTGCCGACCCCGGTAAGAATCGTGCAGGCCCTGTCGCACCTCCTGAGAGACAGGGCTGTTGAACCACTTCCAGAGGGAACAGGGGCGTATCCAGCAGTAACATCCATACTGAGAACGAAAATGGGGACAGATTTATTATCCGTGGAAGAGAAGCATCGCTTCCTTGATGCATTGCAGATCCGGTATCCAAAGGCCATCCGGGCTAAAAACCAGACTGAAGTAATGTTGGCAGCACAGACCATAGGCCTCCCTGTGGCCCTGAAGATTGCCTCCCCGGACATCCTCCATAAGACGGATGCCGGCGGGGTCAGGCTAAACATCCGGAGCCTCCAGGAATTGCGCAAGGCCTACCGGGAGGTGACCCGCTCTGCAAGAGAGTATCGCCCCGATGCCCGCATCCTCGGTATTGATGTTGAGGAGATGGTCCTCCCCGGTGTTGAGGTCATCATCGGAGGCATCCGGGACCCGCAGTTTGGTCCTGTCGTGATGTGCGGCCTCGGCGGCATCTTTGTAGAGACGATCCGGGATGTCGTCTTTGAGATAGCGCCGGTGACCTGTAACGGCGCCCGCAGGATGCTGGAATCTATCAAAGGATATCCTGTTTTAAAAGGGGTTCGGGGCAGACAGGGGGTTGATCTGGAGTCCCTCACAAAGGTGATCGTCTCCATCTCAGAGGTGATCGCATCCCATCCTGAAATAGATGAGATAGAGCTCAACCCTCTGATGGCCTACCCTTCCGGAATCATTGCCGTGGATGTGCGGATACTACCATCCCCCTTTAGAAAAGGGGGGCAAGGGGGGATTTGAGCAAGGACTTTCAGATGAAATCTTATCTCCTCATATTCAGCGCAATCTTACTCTTCGGATGTGCCGTCTATACCCCGGTAAAAAAGACAGAGAATACAACCCCCTCGAAGGAGATGGGAAAGTCCTTTGTGAGTGAGGCCTTACAGCACTATCAATTTATCAAAGATCCGGAAGTGGTAAATATGGTCAACAGGGCCGGGTACCGGATTGTCCGGGCTATCGGCTCGAATCCGGAGAGCTATCACTTTCTGGTGGTCCATGAGGCCCAGCCGAATGCCTTTGCCATACCCGGAGGCTATATCTTTGTGTTCGACGGGCTGCTCCTCCAATTGAAAGGCGAAGATGAGATTGCCGGCGTGCTGGCCCACGAGATTGCCCATATCGAACGGAATCACTTCTTTAAAGACGCCAAGAAAGTCGCGGCCTTAGACATAGCCACCATTGCGGCCATTCTCTTAGGAGGGGGAGGGATCGCCGCCACAACGATCGCCAGTGCAGCCAATATTGACGTGCGCCTGCAATTCAGTCGTGAGAATGAGTCAGAGGCGGACAGCTATGGCCTCCGGTATCTGCAAACAGCCGGCTATCCCCCCGGGGGCCTCTTAGACTTCTTTGACAACCTGCTCCGTTATGAGCGCTTTAATCCTCAATCGGTCCCCGCTTATATGTCAACACACCCTGATCTTGCGAGCAGACGGGACATCGTCGCCAACTTCGTTTCGAGAGAGGCGATGCAGGCCAGCCCTGATCTCTTAAAAAAGACCATAGAGCCGGACAGGGTGGGCTGGGGGCGGGTACAGGCGGTACTGATTTCTTATGACCAGAAGAGGAAGGAGGAGTCTTCCATCCTTCAGGCCCTGGGGATTGATGAGATGCCGGCAGAGGCGAGAGAAGAGGTAAAGGACTATCTCCTCGGCGTCACCTACATGAAAGAGGGGAGATTCAATGAGGCCATCTCAAAGTATCTCTCTGCCATCGAACGGAACAGGGAAAATCCTGTGTACTATGCCGATCTGGCGTTCTCTTATCTGAAGCTACAGGATCTCTCCCGTGCCAGAGAGGCCGCCTTGCAGAGCCTGAGATTGAAAGCAGACCATGCCCCTGCGCATGTCATCCTCGGAATACTGGACCAGGACTCCGGAAACCTCTCTGAGGCCATTAACCATCTTGAGGAGGCCTTGCGCACAGAACCGGAGGATTTGACGACCAATTTTCACCTCGCCATGGCCTACCGGAAGAGTGGAGATACGGTCAGAGAGGCCTTCTACTCTGCCCGGTATCTCCGGATCAATCTGAATCCTGAGGGCGCCCTCGGTGAATTAAACAGGGCCAAGGGACTTGCCGCAGAAAACAACCCCCTCTATTTCAGGATATCGGAAGAGATACAGGAGATCAGGCGGGAGGGCCTGTAATAAAGGGGGCTACAGTAAACCCCTTTACTTAAACCGCAGCGATATCTTATAATATCCCCATGGGTACGATGGTAGTAGAGGCCCTCTCTGTTGGCCCTTTTCAGTGCAATGCCTTTATCCTCCGGGAGGATCACACGAAGGATGCCGTAGTCATAGACCCCGGAGATGATGTCTCAACAATCCTGAAGCTCTTAAAAAGAGACGGGTTGAAACTTCAATATATATTCCTCACCCATGGCCATATAGATCATGTCGGGGGCGCAAAAGAGTTAAAGGATGCCACCGGGGCAAAGGTCCTGATTCATAGGGAAGACCTCTTTCTTTACGAAAAGGTCCACCTCCAGGCCTCTCTGTTTGGTATGCCCTCCCCCCCGATCAGTGATATTGACATCTTCTTCGAAGACGGGATGGAGATCGGAGAAGAAGGCCTCAAATGCAGGGTCATCCATACCCCCGGCCACACCCCGGGGAGCGTAAGTCTCCATTTCAACGACAAGGTATTTACAGGGGACGCCCTGTTCCGGGATGGCATCGGCAGGACAGATCTCTGGGGTGGATCTTATGATGTACTGATGAACTCTATCCGTGAGAAGCTCCTTCGGCTGGATGATGTCACTGAGGTCTATCCGGGACATGGGCCGGCAACGACCATCGGCAGGGAAAAGAGGGAGAACCCATTTTTACAGGAGATATACCAGTGAAACATGAGATATCAGACCCTGAAGATATGGGACAGAAGGTGAAGTGCCTGTCGTGCGGGAGTCCGGGCGAGGGTTTTTTCTGCATTGATTGTCATACGCTCCTCCCCCTCTCAAAAGAGGCCGACTACTTCACGCTGTTGGAGGTAGAAAAGAGGCCACTGGTGGACCCCGAACGGTTAAAAGAGAATTTTCTGAAGATCAGCGAGATGGTCCATCCGGATAAATACTATAATGCGCCCCAGGAGGCAAGGGATGTGGCCATGGGGTATTCCTCCCTGCTCAATAAGGCCTATTCAACACTCAAGGACCCCAAGGAACGGATCAGATATCTGATCAGCTTAGAGACAGACAAAGAGGCCCCCGTGTCCAGCCGTGCATCCGCCGGCACGATGGAGTTCTTTATAGAGGCAAGTGATGTGTGCCATGAGGCGGATGTCCTGCAAAAAAAGGGGGGCGGCGGGGAGAATGAAAGAAGGGGATTACGGGATCGGCTCCAGGGATTAAAGAAGGAGTCTCAGAAAAAGTGGGAGAACGTCTTGCGAGAGATTGAGACCCTGGATACAGAGTGGATGGCGGCCCCTCCTGAGAACCGGAAGCCCTTAGTACGGAAGCTGATGGGCCTGTCCCATGAGTTATCCTATCTGGCAAAGCTGCAGTCCATGCTGAATGAGATGATCGTGGCGTTGAGCTGATACGAACGCAATAAATGGCTTTATACGGCGTTGGACTCCTCGGAAAATCCTCGACGTACTACCCAAAGTACGCCTGCGGTTTTCCTCGTCGTCCGCCTTGTCTAAAGCCATTTCTTGCGTTCGTAGGATGTTACTTGAGTTAATGCGTTTGGATTAGAAGTGAGGGGCAAGAAATGCAAAGTGAATTGAGGACTACGTCATAAATGAGCAGGATAATCGGGATTGATCTGGGCACCACAAACTCCGTGGTCTCCATCATAGAAGGCGGGGTCCCTGTGGTGATCTCTGATGCGGATGGCCAGCGCCTGACGCCCTCTGTCGTCGCCTTCACCGACGAAGGAGAGGCGCCTATCGTAGGGCATGCCGCCAACAGACAGCGCATCCTGAATCCCCGGAGGACCATCTATTCTGTCAAACGATTCATGGGGAGGCGCGGCGGGGAGATCAAAGAGGAGGACATGTTTGTCTCCTATCCCCTCGCCGGCAGAGGCGAAGAACCTCTTCGGATCTCGGTAGACTCGAGGGTATATCTGCCTGAGGAGATCTCCGCCTTTGTCTTAAAAAAGCTGAAGGCGGATGCAGAGCGCTATCTCGGAGAGCCTGTCGGACGGGCCGTGATCACAGTCCCTGCCTATTTTAACGATGCCCAGCGGAATGCCACAAAGAAGGCCGGGGAGATTGCAGGCCTGAAGGTGGAACGGATCATCAATGAACCGACCGCGGCCAGTCTTGCCTATGGATTGGATAAAAAGCTCAATGCCAGGATCGGCGTCTATGACCTTGGCGGCGGGACATTCGACATCTCCATCCTTGATGTGAAAAACGGGATCTTTCAGGTGATGTCCACTTGCGGCAACACCCGTCTGGGCGGGGATGACATAGACCGGAGGCTGATTGATTTTCTGCTCAAAAGGACAGAAGAGGCCGGGGGCGGAGACCTCTCAGGAGATATCTTTGCCTTAAGCCGTATCCGGGAGGAGGCGGAGCAGGCAAAGTGCGCCCTCTCTTTTCAGGAAGAGGTGGAGATATCTATCCCCTTCCTCACGCGCTCATTCAGCCTCAGATATCTCCTCACCCGCAAGGAATTCGAGGCCCTGGCAAAAGACATTATTGACCGCACGAGAAAACCCTGCCTGCAGGCCATGATGGATGCCAAACTGACCCCTTCTGATATGGATGAGGTCATCCTGGTCGGAGGCTCAACCCGTATCCCGATGGTGCAGCAATTAGTAGAAGAGATCTTCGGGAAACGCCCGAATACCTCCGTCAATCCGGATGAGGCAGTGGCTGTCGGCGCCGCTGTCCAGGCCAATATCCTCTCAGGAAAGATAACGAATCTGCTCCTTTTAGATGTCACACCCCTGTCTCTGGGGATAGAGACCTATGGCGGGTTTATGAATGTCATTATCCCGAGGAACACCACCATCCCCACCCGGGCAGGAGAGCTCTTCACCACGGCCGTAGACGGCCAGCAGGCGGTGACCATCCAGGTGCTCCAGGGAGAGCGGCAGATGGTGGCTGATAACTGGTCCCTCGGTACTTTTTTATTAGAGGATATCGAACCGGCCCCGGCAGGGGTCCCACGGATCGGGGTCCAGTTTACGATAGATGCGGATGGCATACTCCACGTCCTGGCCAGAGATGTGAAGACCGGCAGGGAGAAGCAGGTCCAGATGAAGTCGTCCCTTGATGTCCCGAAGGATGCGATTGAGAAGATGGTGAAGGAATCGCTGGAACATGCGGCAGAGGATGCGGCAAAGAAGGAGTTGTTTGATACGAAGTTAGAGGCGAACAAGGTGGTTGCGGCTACAAGGAAGGGATTAGAGAAGTGTGCGCATCTCTTAAGCGAAGAAGAGAGGCAAGATATCCATAAGGTCATGAAAGATATAGTGCAGGCTATAAACAATAATAATAGCGCAGGAATTAAGGAGTCCACCACCAGGTTGAATCAGGCCACTGAGAGACTGGCCTCTTTGCTGCTGGAAGAAACCGCAAAGGAGATTGTAGAAAAAGAAAAGCCATAAGAGTGAGGAGGGAATATCCCAATGCTGATCAAACCCTATAAAGGAATACATCCTAAAATACACCCGACCGTCTTCGTCGTTGAAACCGCCGTCATCATCGGTGATGTGGAGATCGGGGAATATTCAAGCATCTGGTTTAATGCGGTGGTCCGCGGAGATGTCCATTATATACGGATCGGAGACCGCACCAATATCCAGGACCTCTGCATGCTCCATGTGACCAAGGACACCCACCCGCTGATCCTGGGAAACGACATCACCGTAGGACACTCTGTCACTCTGCACGGCTGTACCATCAAGGATAGATGCCTGATCGGGATGGGCACAACGATCTTAGACGGCGCCGTGGTGGGCGAGGACTGCATCATCGGTGCAGGCGCCCTTGTGACCGAGGGGGCTGTGATCCCGCCCGGGACCCTTGCCATCGGCATGCCTGCCAAGCCCAAGCGCGACTTAACAGAAAAAGAGGTCGCCAGGATCAGACAATCGGCACAAAATTACATAGACTATGCCAGGACGTATGGACTTTAAGTTATCCCCTACACTAATATTTTATTAAACTTTGATATTCAACACCGGCAGTCCCAGCCTCTGCCTCCTGTTTTCTCCCTTGAAAAGGTTTTCTTTTCTCTGCGGCAAATCACCCCTGTCGCCTTCATGCTGGGCCTGAAGCTTTGCGGGCATGCTTGAGGCATGCTGAATCGTATGTTTCCCGAATCTTTCAGATAGGCTGTCCACAGCCTTGTAAATCTTTTCCAGCTTCTCTATCTTCACGATATCATCAAAGAGGCTACGCTGGATATTTTCCTCAGAGACAAGCCCGGCAAGGACAATGCCGGTTTGCCGGTAAAGTTCACGAGGGTTGTAAATAGAGTTGAAGCCTTCGCGCAACGCGCTGAAAAGATTTGCAGGGTATGCGGTAGGCGAACTGAGTCTAATTTCAACACCGCTGTCTTTAAAGTCCTGCCTCCTGAGAAATACAATGATACGTGCTGCCGACAGTTGATAGCGCCGTGCCTTGATGCAGGCGTTCTCAAGGTTCTTTGAGAGTTGGGCAAAGACAAATGTTGCATCATTTGAGGGCGGGGTAAAGGTCTTTGTTTTGCTGATGGACTGGTAAGTCTGTTTTGCCTCTGTGACGACCGGATATGCGCTCCTGCCATTCAGTTCATTCCAGATCTCCTGATAAGGCTTGGACAGATATTTTTGTATGAACGCTTCATCCTTCCGGGCAAACTGCAATGCGGTGGTTATGCCGAACTTGCCGAGAAAAGCAGTCGTGTTCGGCCCGATGCCCCAGACCTTCTCAACCGGAAGTTTATCAAGATAGAGATGGATATCTCTTCCCGGAATCAGTGTAAGACCATTCGGCTTGTTGTTTTTTGAGCCTATCTTTGCCAACACCTTTGAGAGGCTGACTCCGACGGATACCGTTATCCCAAGCTCTTTTTCAACGCTCTTCTGCATCTTTTGCGCGATGGTGCCGTAAGACCCGTGAAAGCTTCTCCTGAGTCCTGTCAAATCAACAAAGGCCTCATCAATGGAATATTCCTCAACATCCGGAGAAAACCGCTTGATGATCTCAAACATCCGAAGAGAGAAAAGGCTGTATGTCTCGTAATCCGATGGAAGCATGACCGCATCAGGACACACCTTCTTTGCCTCAAAAAGACGCATCCCCCGTTTTACTCCTCTTGCCTTCGCTTCGTAACTTGCGGCCGCAACGATTCCGCGCTCCCTGCCTGTGATGACCGGTTTTCCCTTGAGCTCCGGATGGATCGCCTGTTCACACGAGGCAAAAAAGGCATCCGCGTCCAGATGAAGGATGGCCTGGGGCCAGGAAGAAATGGTTATCGGTTGACTACTCATAAAGGGTCCTTATGAAGACAGAATCATTTGTATTTTCTAACGACGGCCGTTACGACTCCTGCAATCCTGAGCTCTCTTTGAGGTTTGATCGGTTTATACTTTGGATTGGCAGGAATGAGGGCGACATCAGATCCCCTCTTCCTCAAATACTTCATCGTCCACTCCCCATCAACTTCGGCAATCACAATATCCCCGCTCCTGGGCGTCTGCCCCTTATCCACAATGACCATATCGCCGGGTAGGATGCCGGCTCCTGACATAGAATCACCGGACACCTTGAGCAGAAAGGTAGCCTGAGGGTTCTGAATCAGGAAATCATCCAGAGACATTGTGTCCGCCAGTTCTTCCTCTGCAGGACTTGGAAAACCAGCCTCTACCGTGCCGAGCACCCTGGCGGCAGAGGCGATAGATCCGGGAATCAGCTTCCCCTTTTCGTCTTTCCTCAGGACATTGCCCTGGATCAGTTTGTTGATAAACTTGGAAACCGCGCCCTTTGAACGAATCCCCGTTAACTCACCCATCTCCGAAAAACTCGGCATGCGGCGTTTTGATTGATAGAAATTAGAAATATCCCGGATCCTCGATTGGAGGATATCTGAACTCAACACCCTTGGCATGTCCCAATTATAAGAGATCGAACGTTCTCCGTCAAGGGAGATGAAAGAACTTCAAATCTCCATTGACACATAAATCTCCTATTGCTATGCTGACACCTTAAAAGGAAATTCATGACTGATATCATTACCAGTCTATAATAACCGGCTGGATCATGACGGTTTAGCAAATGGAATAGGAGGAATAAAATGGAAGTTGAACATGCATTAAAGAAGGCCATAATGGTTGAAAAAGAAGCAATGAAAACATACATGGAATACGCAAAGGCGACAAAGGTTGTATCGGGGAAGAACATGTTCATTACGTTAGCGCTCGACGAGTGGAATCATATGGCCATCCTTGAGAAACAGCTCAACTCCATTTCAGGCCGCGACAGATGGGATAGCGCTGAAATCTCCAAGTCAGAAATTGAATTGTTAGTGCCGAAGCTGAAGGAAACCAGAAAAAAGACCAATCGGGAATCCGGAATCGGCGACCTCGAAGCTCTCTCTACCGCACTCCGTGAGGAGCGGGCGGCCAACGAATATTACCTGAAGCAGGCCGAGCTGATGACAGACACGGCAGCGAAAACGATGTACCGGAGGCTCGCAGAAATGGAAGACGCTCATTGCCAGATAATTGAAGCCGAAATCGACGCTATCAGGGGCACTGGCTTCTGGCTGGGCTCCCCGGAATTCACGATGGACTGATGCGGTTAATTAACCGCTTACACAGATTTATCTTCCTTAATTCATTTTTCTTAAAATTCTCAAGGAAGTCCTTAGCAAACACGAACATGTTATTCGGGGAATATGACGTGCTTTAAAGTAAAAGAATAAATTGGTATAATAACGTCATATAATAATACCAATAGGCTAATAGGAGGTTACATGATTCATAAACTAACTGCGATCATAGAGCGAGAAGGAGACGGCTTTGTATCACTATGTCCTGAACTAGACATCGCCAGTCAGGGCAATACTATTGAACAGGCGCGTGATAATCTAAAAGAGGCATTAGAATTATTTTTTGAGACAGCATCTCCGGAGGAAAAGAAACGGCGATTACATGGAGAAATTTATCTGACACAGGTTGAGGTCTCTGTTGGGTAAGCTCCGTATCCTTTCTGGAAAGGAAATATGTACAATTTTATCTCAGCATGGCTTTGTTGAAGTGAGAAGAAGAGGGAGTCACATTGTTATGCAAAAAAAACTTCCCAAAGGGTCAATTACAGTTCCTGTACCCGATCATCATGAAATCAGAATTGGAACACTGCAGTCTATTATTCGGCAGTCCGGAATTCCCCGCTCAGAATTTGAATCATAAAATATAGACACATTAAAAATTACTCGTGAGGGATGACCCATGAAAACTTACCGTGAAGAGCTATGGTTTGAGACCACGACCCGGAGGGCTTATCTCAATATCACTTCGCAGGTGGAGGAGGCCCTGAAAAAGAGCGGGATCCGTGAGGGTCTCTGTCTGGTGAATGCCATGCACATCACGGCCAGCGTCTTTATCAATGATGATGAACAGGGGCTGATCGAGGACTATGATCATTTCTTAGAACAATTGGCCCCTCATGCGCCTACCGCCCATTACCGGCACAACCGGACTGGGGAGGACAATGGCGATGCCCACATCAAGCGGCAGTTCATGGGCCGGGAGGTTGTGGTGGCCGTCACCAATGGAAGGCTTGACTTCGGGCCGTGGGAGAGGATCTTCTACGGCGAGTTCGACGGCCGCCGGCGCAAACGCGTGCTGGTCAAGATCATCGGGGAATAACCCCGCATGTAACCCCTCGATCAATGATGGGTGGGATTGTACTTCCTTCGCTCCTGGCCTTCGCAGTTGACCTGTCTAAGGACTCGCAGGCGGGGAAGCCTTCCAGCCTCTTCGGGCTGGCTTTTTTCGCTTCGCTCAATGCAAGCACTGCCCTCTGTCTGCTCGCCCATTATTTAGAAGTCAGGTGCCCAACTGCTCCGGCAAGTCGCTCAGGAACTACAATCCCGCCCATCATCAAGGCTCACATTTGCCATCCTCGAAAAGTCTCGACAGTGGACGGCTTCGTAAAAAGCCCATATGCAAGGCGCGCAAATCGTGAGGAATGAGGCGTACTTTTGTAGGTACGCCGCAATGACGAAGGATGCAGCGCAACGCCGCAGATGGGTTTTTTATGAAGCCGTAATTGAAATTTGTCCCCCCATAGGTTATGATGTCATTATGCAGGGGATATTTATTACCTTTGAAGGGATTGAGGGGTGTGGAAAGACGTCCCAGGCCCATCTCTTGAGTCAATACCTCGAAAAGCAGGGTTATAAAATAGTCATGACCCGCGAGCCCGGGGGGACCCCGATCAGCGAGGCCGTCCGGGAGGTCCTCCTCTCAACCGATTTCATGAAGATGCACCCCCGCACCGAGCTCCTCCTCTACCTTGCCAGCAGGGCCCAGCATGTTACCGAGGTCATCACGCCGGCGCTCCAGGACGGCAAGATCATTATCTGCGACAGGTTCGAAGACTCGACCTTTGTCTATCAGTGCTATGTCCGGGGGATAGACTTGAAGACCGTGGAGGCCATGAATCACTTTGCCACCGGCGGCGTCTCTCCACATATCACCTTTGTGCTGGACGTTGATCCGGTGGAGGGGTTGGCGCGGGCCAAATCACGCAATCAAAAGCACGCACGCAAAGAAGACAGGCTGGAGAGGGAGGCCCTCGAGTTTCATCAGAGGGTGCGGGAGGGGTATCTGAAAAGGGCCCGGGAATATCCCGGGAGGATATACGTCATTAAATCGGACAGGGATAAAGAAGCGGTGCACGGGGAGATCCGGGGGATCGTTGAGGGCATCGTGGGAAAGGGAAAGAATGTATGAGCTTTGATGAGATAAGAGGCCAGGAAAGGGCCATCAAGATCCTCAGGCAGACCATCGCCAATGACCACCTTGCCCAGGCCTATCTGTTCCATGGTCCCGATGGGGTGGGGAAAAAGAAGACGGCCATTGCCTTTGCAAAGGCCCTCAACTGTCATACGCATTCAGAGGATGCCTGCGGTCATTGCCTCTCCTGCCGGAAGATCAGCGAGGGGATTCATCCGGATGTGACGCTTCTCCAGCAGGAAAAGGGGGAGATCAAGATCGGGGCCATCAGGGAGATCATCAGCGGAATGATCTACAGGCCCCTTGAGGCCAGGAAGAGGGTGGTCATCATTGACGAGGCGGACAAGTGCAACCTGCAGGCCTCCAATGCCTTTCTGAAGACCCTTGAAGAGCCGCCAGTAGAGACGGTCATCATCCTGGTGAGTTCAAACCCTGATCTGTTGCCGCAGACGGTACTTTCACGATGCCGCAGGGTCTCTTTCAGAAATATCCCCGTCCGGATTATTACAGAAATTCTGGTAGAGAAAAACGGGCTTGCCCCTTCGGCCGCAGAGAATGCCGCTTATCTGGCCGACGGGAGCATCGGTAAGGCAATCGCCCTGGCATCCACCAGTGTCCAGCAGGTTAGAGGAGACATCTTAAAGGGGCTTGCCGGAAGAGAGGGGGCGCCTGGGATCTTATTCGACCTGGCGGAGAGGTATTCAAAGGATGAGGGGCTTTTCTATGATGCCCTCTACTGGTTCTCCACATACTTCAGGGATATCCTGATCCTGAAGAGCGGGGGGGAGTTAGCCCTCATCATCAACAAAGACCTGCATGCGTCTTTATCAGAGATATCGGATAAAATAAGTGTGGAGGGATTGCTGGAGATATTGAGCTTTATCCAGTCCATCTATAAAGGCCAGGAGAGGAACATGAACAGACAGCTTGCCCTGGATGTATTGGGGACAAAAATAATGGAGGCAGTGGCTTAGCTCAGACTAAGCACTGAAGATAACCAATGGAAGTTGAAAACATTACAACAGCGGATGCAGGAATAAAGATCGTTGGCATACGGGTCAGGGACCGGGGGATGATCATACACTATGATCCCCAGGATATTTATGTGCTCCCGGGTGACTATGTGATCGTGGAGGCCGACAACGGAGAGGAGATTGCCCGTGTCGTATCGCCGCCAAGATATATCCTGCGGGTATTAAATAACAGGCCCTTAAAGAAGGTGCTGCGGCTCCCCTCCCAGGAGGAGATTGCGAAGCTGGAAGAACACGACAACGTGGAAAAGGAGGCCTACGCATACTGCATCGGACGCATCAATGACCGGAGGCTTCCGATGAAACTCGTCAATGTAGAATATACCTTTGATGAGAGTAAGATGGTCTTCTACTTTTCTGCTGACAGCCGCATTGATTTCAGGGAGCTTGTCAAGGACCTCGCCTATAAATATAAGGCCAGGATAGAGATGAGACAGGTGGGCATCCGGGACGGGGCCAGGATGCTCAGCGGCTACGGCCTTTGCGGGAGGCCCCTCTGCTGCGCCACGTTCTTAATGGAGTTTGAGCCGGTCTCCATCAGGATGGCCAGGGATCAGGACATGGTCATCAACCCCGTCAAGATATCCGGCATGTGCGGCAGGCTGATGTGCTGTATCGCCTTTGAACATGGAGTCGAGGATGAAAAAGGGTAGGTACATCACGACCCCGATCTA
>JACRHF010000008.1 GCA_016217665.1 Nitrospirota bacterium
CAAAGGGAAGAAAAAAGCGGATGAATCGTAACGAGATGGCAGAATATCGATTAAGACAGTCGCCACTCAGCGGTGAGCTGATGAGGCATGAGATAATTTAGCAGTTGGAACCACCTTGCTAATGTCTGTGCAACAGACTCTTGGGTGAAAATAAATCTGTCCCCTTTTCCCTACTTCCCGTAATCCAGCCGTAGCGTCAGAAAAAGGACTAACAGGGTAAGCGTGATAAAAAGCCATGAACCCAGGAACCACGCAATCAGGGGGACGGTGTAGTAAAACCCCCGGATACCAAAGGTATAATGAATCCCGGCCCTGGAGAACATCCCCGTGATATAGTCAACAGCGCTGACCCCCATGGTCTCTTCGATCGTTTCCGGCGAGGCCCCGACCAATATCACTAAGTAGTTCAGAAGGCGTATGCAGAGGGAGAAATTTAAGAGGGTCATCAGGAACATCAGCATCAGAGTGATGAGCTTGAGAAATACCATGTAGTCGGGAAGGGTAATCGTCCCCCTCCCGGTCACGATACCGGATGTCTGCTCTATATTGAATATGAGATAGAGGATACTGCCTATAAAGACGATAGTGGAGGAGGCCAGGAATGAGGCGGCCATGTGTATATTGCGAAACGATTGAACCGCCACGATGGCGTTTCCCGGTTTGAGCATGTTCTCTACCCATGTCCGGCGAATAATGTTTATCTTCCCCTTGAATATATACTTTGGGAGTTTAAATACCTTATAGTAGTAATAAACGTGATAGACAATCGTACACAGGATAAAAATCACAAAGGCTATCATATCGGAAAGGTTGATCGTCATAAGTTTATAACTCTATCGTTTATAAATCTATTTCATGCAACAATTTGTCATGATACACCTCCGGATGTCTTTCCCTGGGTGCCAGTTCTGTAATCTTGGAACCATAATTTAATGCCTCATCGTGATGACCGATATACCAGAGCCGGATCGGACCGTTATCTGCAGGTTCAAATATAAGCCTGTAGGTCTCATCCACCCGGCACTCCATGATCCCTTTCCTCCCGGTCTTCAACTGTTTTACCTGAAGGGAGGGGTGACGATCGTTCTTTAACAGGAGGATGATGCACTTCCATACCTTCGGCTGTACATTCTTGGGCAACCTAAATGCATTCAGCACAAAATCATCGGTCAAGGTCAAACTATCTTCTGCCATAATCCCCTGTGAAAGAATTGAGGGTCGTAAACTTTTCCATTATAACAAGACCCCCTTCATTAAATTCTACTCTATGGGTAAAGGGAATTCTACCCCTCAAGATATCAAACCTCAGGTCTATAAACTCTACCAGATGATGACCGTCGGGGGTCTCCTCCACCATGGCCACAGGAAATCGTGCAAACCAGAGATAGAATCCCACCCCCGGCAATTTACGGGCCTTTTGAACCCAGGGAGAATCAGGCCATTTCTTCCATATCATATTTATTTTATCATGTCTATCATTTCCTTTGATATCAATATCTATGAAACTCTGATAGAGGGTGTCGCCTGTGTCGATCAGCAGCACCCATTTAAAGGGGGAAAATGGCTGCGGAAGCGCCGCCACAGAATCGGAATGGAAACCCTTTTCTTCCACCCATCTGTCCGCTATAGAAAGCGCCTGTCTGTGATTCACAATACACAGGCCTGTATAAAGGAGAAGGAGGCAGAGCGACACTATTCCCAGTTCTGTCCTGTACCTCCTGATGAAATGGCCCAGGAGGAGGGGGACCAAAAGGATGCCGGTGAAATAAAAATCTATTATGAAGACAAGGTCCCAGGTCAGGCGCCGGTCTGTAACAGGGACCAATGCCATCGTCCCGAAGGAGGTCAGCAGGTCCAACAGGATATGGCTCAGGAGAGAGAAGAAACAGAGGAGATAGAGGGGGAGAAACTTTTCTGTCTTAGACAACCGCCGGAAAAGGATGGCCCCAAAGAGGCTATAAACAGGAAGGAGGATCAGAGAATGGGTGATCCCCCGGTGGTAGCGTAAGAATATCTCCTCTCCGAATAGTCTTAGTATATAATCTGCATCAGGGGACAGGGCTGCCAGAACACCGGTGACCGGACCCCATTTTCCAAGACTCCTGGAAAAACCGGCCCTGGCTATTACAGCCCCGGCCAAGCCATGTGTCATAGGATCCATAATTTATGGGTCGAGACTCTTTACGAATCCGTTACCCTTCATATTTTGCAAAGAGAATGCTGCAGATCCGCTCATGCGCTGCAAACAATTCGGGGGCCTCTTCTTTCAGAGAGGATGCCTTAATCTTATCTTCAAGGATCGTCTTTACCCGTTTCAGATCTTCAAGACTGGGAAATTCAAAGTCTGATTTGATCGCCAAGAAGGCCTCATTCGCATTATCATAAATAGTCCTCCGCACCTCTTCTTCCGGGGAAGGAAGGCCCTTCAGGGAGCAGTACTTCATCAGAGTCACTATAAAACAGGCGAGCATGCCCTCCCGGGTCGTTTTGTTAGACAGCACCCGCTTTGACAGCTTCTCCTGCAGGATCTCTTCAGCAGACTGCATCTGTACCCCTTTCCTGATCCTCAATTTTAATGAAACGATTCTTCTTCAAAGTCCGCACACTCTACCACAATCACTTCAAACATGACATCTTCCGGGATAAAGACGGAATTACCTGAGTCCTCCGCCTGGATCTCCCGGAGCTCTTCCAGGCTCTCGTCAAGAGACTCAACCTCTGAAGAAATATCCAACTCCGTTGGCACCAAACAATTGGACATATGCTTACATTTTGGACATAGATTCATGATAGTCATTCTCCTTTCCTTTTTGAGTGCAATATGTTACCCCAAGAATAATCAAAAGTAAAGAGTCCTGAAACGATTTGGAATTACGTATGTCCCCGGAACAGAAAATGACCGAAAAGATATAACATGAAAAAGTTATTCATAACATCTATCTTCCTTGTCGTCTTTTTCCTTATAATAGCAGGAAATCTCGATAGTTATACTGAAGAGGGCTATTCATCTTCTTCAGTTGGGGAAAACTTCAGAGAAATCAGTGATACGATTAAAAAGGGGCAGACCCTCTTTGATATTTTCAAGAGATATCACCTTGATATCGGGGAACTTCTTGAATTGAGAAAGGCCTCTGCAGACGTTTACAGACTCAGGAATTTATATCCAGGCCAATCATACAAAATCCTGGTGGATGATAATGACCGGGTGAACTCATTTAGTTACTGGATCGATGACAATAGTATTCTGAATATCACCCGCTCCGACTCGGGATTTTACGCAGAGAAAGTTCCAATAGCCTATGAAAAGCGGATCCTCTATATGGACAGGGCTATCGAAGACAACCTTATCTCCTCTGCCGGGGAGGGGAAAGAAGGTTTGATGCTGGCTCTCAACATCTCTGATATCTTTGCCTGGGACATCGATTTCACTTCTGATCTGAGGAATGGGGACACTTTTAGAGTGATTGTTGAAGGTCTGTATCTCGATGGAGAATTCAAGAAATATGGAGAGATCCTCTGCCTGGAATTTATGAATAACGGAAAACCCTATCAGGCATACAGGTTTGAATATGAAGGAAAGGCCGATTACTATGATAGCGAAGGGAAAACATTGAGAAGAGCCTATTTAAAGGCACCCTTAAGCTTCAGGCGCATCAGCTCCACCTTTTCCGATGGAAGGTTTCATCCCATATTGAAACGATACAGACCCCATCATGGCCTCGATTATGCCGCCCCGGCAGGGACGCCTGTTTCTGCAATAGGGAGTGGAACAGTCGTTTTCTCAGGAATCAAAGGAGACTATGGCAAATTTGTGATCATAAAACATCCCAACGGATATATGAGCTATTATGGACACCTTTCGAAAATCGAAAAAAATATCCGAATTGGAGTCAGGGCTGAACAGGGACAGATCATTGGTTATGTGGGCGCCACAGGTCTTGCCACGGGACCCCATCTCCATTACGAGTTACGAATCAATGATAAACCCGTGAATCCTCTGACGGTCAGCCTTCCCCGCGGCAAACCGATCCCCGCAAACATGCTGACAAAATTCAGGCAATCCAGGAATGAGATGGACAGCCAACTCGCGTCTATCAATCCTCCCGCTATTGAAGTCTCTAACAGGGTGCTGAGAAAGTCTGCCAAGCTGTAAACCCGTCACTCCATTCAGGACAATGATTAAACTCATCATTGAATTACCTCCCCCATTCTGCTAATCTTGAGACAGGATAATTTGTCCGCAAATTCTACGTGTATCACTCATCAGGATTTATCAACGTTTTGAGGCAACAAAATTAACGCAAGGATAACCCCTTGAAGGACTAACAGAAAGGAGGAGACTATGAATCTCTGGGATAAGATCAGGCGGGATGTGCAGAGAGGAGTTAAGGAAGGGTTGAGTGTGGTAAAGGAAGGGGCTGCGGTGGCCAGGGAAAAGGCAGGGGAACTGACGGAAGAGGGAAAGAGACGGTATAAGGTCTTTAATCTCAAGATGAAGGTCCAGCGAGAGATGTCGGAACTCGGCGGCAAGATCTATGACCTTAGTGCGACGGTTAAGAACCCTATGGCTAATAAGAAGGTGAAGGGAACGATCGGAAAGATAAAAAAGCTTGAAACGCAGATCATGAAGCTCGAAGGCCAGATTAAGAAAAAGGTGCAGAAGGCAACGAGGAAGACCATCAAGAAATTGAAGGCCCGTTAATCCTGAAACGACTCCGACATCGGTCTCAAGCCCCACCTCAAAGAGGAGCTGGAGTATCCCGATCTCAGCCAGGAATTTTGCTGAAATGATAATTAAAAGTAATTTCAGGAAAAACTCGGATACTTCCATCACTATTCCCTTCTATAGTGTAAAAATAAAAAAGGCCGGGAGGAACACCTAAAGTGTTCACTCCTGGCCTACTCTCTTGAAGCCTCTATGTTAATAAGAACTTCAAGCGCGTCCGTCCGCAAAATTTTATTGTATCTACCTCCATGAAAGACTTTTGTGTCAAGAAGTTCTTCCTTCATAGAGCCGGAATCTTGACACGGGAATGTGCCTGTGTTTCAATTTAATTTCTACAGATGAATCAAAAGAAACTAATACGTCTTTTACTCCTTTTCACACTGATAGCGGGTACCGGCCTTGCCATTACCTTTCGCTCCGAACTGAATGCCGCATCACTCGAACAGTGGATGCAGGAGGCCGGACCTGCGGCGCCGTTTATATTCATAGCAATCTATGCACTCGGCTGTGTGCTGTTCTTGCCCGGATCTGTACTGACACTTGCAGGGGGCGCATTGTTCGGTCCCGTGCTCGGGACCCTCTATAACCTTACCGGGGCTACTGCAGGCGCCGTATTAGCATTTCTGACAGCCCGGTATTTAGCTTCAGAATGGGTAGAACGTAAGACCGAAGGCCGGCTAAAACAGATTATGAATGGTGTAGAATCAGAGGGGTGGCGATTTGTCGCCTTTGTTCGGCTGGTCCCCCTTTTCCCCTTCAACCTGCTGAATTATGCCCTTGGACTAACGCGCATCAAATTAGCCCATTACGTTGTTGCCTCTTACTTCTGCATGTTTCCGGGGGCCCTGGCATACACCTACCTGGGCTATGCCGGCCGTGAGGCCCTCAAAGGTGCGGAGGGCCTCATCCAAAAGGGGCTCCTGGCGCTGGGCCTGCTGGCGCTTGTAGTTTTCATCCCCCGTTTTGTCCGCAGGATGCATCCCTATCCCCCCTATCCAATGATGAGTACTGTAGAATTAAAAAGACGCCTTGACCGGGGTGAGGCCATCGTAGTGCTGGATGTGCGCAGCACAGCAGAATTCACCGGGGAGATAGGGCATATCCCCGGCGCCCTCAATATAGGTATGGAAGAGCTCCCGGGACGCGTCTCTGAATTGGAAAAATACCGTAACAGACAGGTCGCCATTGTTTGCCATACGGACAAACGCTCAGCTAAGGCGGCAAATATCTTACGGGATACCGGGTTTAGTACCGTAACCGTGATACGCGGAGGGATGAAGCAGTGGCATCGTAACGGGATGCCGGTAGAAAAAGAAAAGGGGACAGATTTATTTTACAAAAAAATGTAAAATAAATCTGTCCCCTTTTCTTTTTATTGACGCTCAGGTCCTCTTTTGCCATAATCTGATGACGATGACGAGATTAGGTGTCAATATAGATCATGTGGCAACCCTGAGACAGGCCAGGGGGGGAAAGGAACCTGAGCCTGTCGCTGCGGCCATCTTGGCCGAATCTGCCGGGGCAGACGGCATCGTTGTTCATCTCCGGGAAGACAGAAGACATATCCAGGATAGAGATCTCCAATTACTCAGACAGGTTGTAACGACGCACCTTAATCTTGAGATGGCCCCTACCGCTGAAATGGTCAGTAAGGCGATAGAGACAGGCCCGGACCTTGTCACACTGGTGCCTGAGCGCCGGGAAGAACTGACCACAGAAGGCGGGCTTGAGGTCTTGAAACACAAGGAGAAGCTCAGGAAGGTCTTAACAGCGCTGCATAAGCATCCGATCAGGGTTTCCATATTCATTGACCCTGATATCAGGCAGATTGAGGCGGCCCAGGGGATTGGGGCCAGGACCATAGAGATCCATACCGGAAGGTATGCCAACGCTGCCACTCTAAATGAGGTAGAAGAAGAGAGAGAATATATTTTAAATGCTGTGATGTTTGCAAAAAATATCGGACTGCACGTCTCGGCAGGCCATGGACTCAATTACAGGAATGTCGGCCCAATAGCCAATATCAGAGAGATAGAAGAGCTTAACATCGGCCACAGCATCATCTCACGCTCCGTGCTGGTCGGACTTTCACAGGCCGTCCGGGAAATGAAACGGCTGATTGACAATGCCTGATTTGCCTATAACCGCCCGTCATTCCCACGAAACTTGTCCCCGCAGGTAGTAAGCGGGGAGTGGGAATCCAGACCTCTGCCTGCGTTCTGGATTCCCGCTTGCGCGGGAATGACATTTCAAGTTATCTTCCCATCACCCGCTTCACCTGTATCACCCCGCTGAGCTGTCCTATCCTCTGCATGACCTTCTCTAAATGCGTCAGGTCCTTGATATCCACCACAAAATTGAGGATCGCCCTCTTGTCCTCTGTTGTAGAAATATCTGCATGACTGATATTGGCCGCAGAGGATGTGATCGAGGCTGAAACGCTGGCAAGCACCCCTGGCCGGTCTATGGTGGATACGGAGATCCTTACCGGATAGGTGGCAGGCTCTGTCACATCCCATTCTACCCCGACAAGGCGTTCTTTATCATAATCCAATTCATCAATGTTGGGACATACGGACGTATGAACGGATATCCCCCTCCCGCGCGTAATATAGCCTATAATCTTGTCTCCAGGCACAGGATTACAGCATTTAGAGAAGTGGATCAGGATATCCTCAATCCCACTGACCTTTACGCCACCGGAGGGACGTGTCCGTTTTGATACGTCCTCCTTTTCTGTCAGATCTTCCTTCTCCGCCTTCTCGGGGAATATCTTTCTGAGCACCTGGCGCGGAGAGACCTTCCCATATCCTATCAATACAGTCAGATCATCGAGGTCCTTGATATTATACTCCCTGAATACCTCTTCAAGCCTTTCTGTCTTACTGAGCGCCGTCAGCCCTGACCCTATCCTCTGCAGTTCTTTTTCAAGAAGCTTATGACCGATGTCCTGACTCCGTTTTCGCTCCTCGATATTGATAATGTGTTTGATCTTGTCCTTTGCCCTTGGGGTCTTGACGAATTTAAGCCAGTCTTTGCTCGGGGCGTGGGTTGGGTTTGTGATGATCTCTACAGTATCACCGCTTTTCAAGTGGTATCGAAGCGGCACAATCTTCCCATTGATTTTTGCACCCACACAGCGATTGCCTACCTCTGTATGAATCGCATAGGCAAGGTCTACCGGGGTAGCCCCCCTGATCAGCTCCTTGACGTCCCCCCGGGGGGTAAATACATACACAACGTCCTGAAACAGGTCCACCTTGACAGAATCCAGAAATTGCCTGCTGTCTGAAAGGTCCTTCTGCCACTCTACCATCTGTCTGAGCCAGTTATAGATCTGATTGTCCTTGGTGTCTATCTGCCCCCGGTCTTTATATTTCCAGTGCGCCGCGATACCCTCTTCGGCAATCCTGTGCATCTCCTCTGTCCTGATCTGAAATTCTATCCTATGCCCCTTGGGTCCTATGACAGTCGTGTGTAGGGATTGATACATATTCGATTTGGGGACTCCAATATAGTCTTTAAATTTACCCGGCACCGGGGTCCATAAGGAGTGGATCATGCCCAGGATTGCATAGCAGTTGACCTTCGTGTCCGTAATAATCCGTATCCCTGAAAGGTCATATATCTCCTCAAAAGGTATCTCCTTGGACGCCATCTTCAGATATATGCTGTAAAAATGCTTCGTCCTGCCGTAAACCTCTGCCTTAAATCCATAGACCTTCAGATTCTGCTTTACAATTTCGATGACCTCACTGATATCTTTTTCCCTCTCAGTCCTCTTCACCGCCAGCTTCCGGGTGAGGTCGCTGTATATCTCCGGTTCCAGGTACTGCAGGGACAGGTCTTCAAGCTCTACCTTCATCCACCCGATTCCGAGGCGGTTTGCAATAGGGGCATATATCTCCACGGTCTCCTGTGCAATCCTTTTTTGTTTATTCGGAGGTAAAGGTTCCAGCGTCCTCATATTGTGGAGTCTGTCTGCAAGTTTTATCAGGATGACCCTGATGTCCTTGCCCATCGATATAATCATCTTCCTGAAGTTCTCGGCCTGCTTCTCCTCCCGAGACATGAACTCCACTCTGCTGATCTTCGTTAACCCCTCCACCAGCTCTGCGATCTCTTTACCGAACTTCCCTGCAATATCCTCCACCATCGTAAGGCTGTCTTCCACCGTGTCATGCAAAAGGCCGACAACAATAGAGGGGACGTCCATCTTCATCCTGGCCAGGATGTGTGCCACTTCGAGGGGATGTTTCAGGAAGGGTTCTCCGGATTTGCGCACCTGACCTTCATGGGCCTTTGCGGCAAATTCATAGGTCTGTCTGATAAGCCCCACATCAGCCTGAGGATTGTATTCCAGTACCTCGCCTATCAATTCCTCTACATTCGGCATAACTCTCTGCCCCTGACTCCATATCACTGCGGTTTTAACGATTGCCATCGGCCGGCCGGAGGTCTTTCAACCTGAGCTGCACCCCGTAGGTCCCTTTCCAGAAGTTGAGTTCCGGTGTATAAGCAATATCTATTTCTCTCCCACTCGTTATAATATCATTATACGCGGAACCCATACTAAATCCAATACTGTCTAAGTAAATCCTCCCCTTCTTAAGCTTCATCTTCAGGTGATCCTTCCCCACAATCCTGGGTTCCATAATCCTGAGCCCTTTCGTGACAATGACAGGCTCCGGGTTCGCCATCCCATAGGGAGGGAGCAGGGTCATCTCTTTCAGCAGGGGAAAACTGATCTCATCGAGGCCTATCTCAGCATCCAGGATGATCTGTGGAATCAGGTCTTTCTCTTCCAGTCTTTCGGTAATCACCGCAGATAGTCTCTCCCGCAGGAGAGGAATATTCGCAGACTTTATAGTCAGTCCCGCCGCATACTTATGTCCGCCGAACCGGTCGAGAAGGTCACTGCAGGCCTCAAGTCCTTTATAAATATTGAACCGGGGGATGCTCCTTGCCGAACCCTTGCCGCTCCCGTCTTCCTGAAGGGATATGAGGATACAGGGGCGATAGAACTCATCAACCACCTTGGATGCGACAATCCCGATAACCCCCTGATGCCACTCCTGTGAGGCCATGACAATGACCTTCTCCCTATTGATGTCAATCTCTCTCGCTATCTTCTCCCGCACCTCATCCCTGATCCTGCTTTCTATCCCCTGCCGCTCCTGATTCATCTGATCCAGGGAAGCGGCGATCCCCCTTGCCTCCTGACTGTCCCCTGTGGTCAACATCCGGACGGCCTTCTCGGCCCTGGATAACCGTCCTGCGGCATTAATCCTGGGGGCAAGGATAAAACCGATCGTCCCTCCGGTAACCTCTCCCCCTGCGATCCCGCTCACCTCTTTCAGTGCGGCTATGCCAATCCTCTTCTCCGCTGTCAACAGGGCCAATCCCTCTTTTACAAAAATCCTGTTTTCTCCGGTCAGCGGCGCTACATCCGCTACGGTCCCAAGGGCTACAAGGTCCAGATAAGATGAAAGGAGATGATGTTCTGACTTCTGGCCTCTCATTTCCAGCAATTGAGAAATAGCCTGAGCAAGCTTAAAGGCGACGCCCACACCGGTAAGGCCTCTAAAGGGATATGTAGAATCGTGTCTGGCAGGGTTGAGCAGCGCAAAGGCCTGCGGAAGCTCCTCAGGAGGTTCATGATGATCCGTAACAATCACCTCCATGCCCAGACCTTGGGCTAATCGGATGGGGACGGTTGAAGAGGTGCCGCAGTCCGCTGTCAGGATGATATCAAAACCATGGGACCGGGCCCTATGGATGGCCGCTTCATTGAGACTATATCCCTCACTGAACCTGTCCGGGATGTAGAGGTCTGCCTCAGCCCCCAATTTCCTGAAAAACTCTAAATACAAGGCGCTCGCTGTTACGCCATCCACATCATAGTCCCCATAGATCAGGATAGGTCTCTTTTTATGGATGGCCTGAATCAGGAATGCGGCCGCCCTTTCCATATCATTTAAAAGAAAGGGGTCAATCAGGTTCGAAGAAGAGGCATGGAGAAATTCGCTCCCGGAGTGGGCATCTTTGATCCCCCGGTTAATTAATATCCTGGAGACTAAGGGGGCGATATGGAGTTCCCTGCTGAGATAACTTTCGAGGGCATGATCCCTCTCTTCTATCACCCACCGTTTTCTCACTCGAAAATACCTCTAACTGTCCGTCATTCCCACGAAGCTTGTCCCCGCAGGTAGTAAGCGGGGAGTGGGAATCCAGACCTCTGCTGCGTTCTGGATTCCCGCTTGCTCGGGAATGACATTTTCAGGTACGGGGGCTCAGAGTTATTTCTGAACTCTCTTACCCCCGCCTTTTCCTATAAGGAGGAGAGGGCTTGCCACGAATACAGAAGAGTATGTCCCAATAATCACCCCGATCAGGAGTGCAAAGGAGAAGTCGTGAATCACCTCACCCCCAAAAAAGAAGAGGGCAATCAACACCAGGACAGTGGTAAAGGATGTGACAATGGTGCGGCAAAGGACGTGATTAATTCCATTGTTGATAATGGTCTCAATCGGGTCTTTACGCCTCCCCCGGAGATATTCCCTGATCCTGTCAAACACAACCACGGTGTCTGTCAGGGAATAGCCTGCCAGGGTCAGGAGTGCGGTGATGACGAGGAGATTGATCTCTTTGTCCAGCACAAAGAATATCCCGATCACGGCAAGGACATCATGGAATGTGGCGATCGCGGCTGCAATGCCAAATCTAAATTCAAATCTGAGGGCAATATAGATAATGATCCCTACCATAGACAGGATAATCGCTGTAATGGCATCTTTCTGGAGTCTTTTCCCTACCGTAGGCCCTATCTCTATCGAGCTGTCTACTTCAAAGGTATTGTCCGGGAGTCCCTCCCTGAAGATAGAGATGACCTTGTCCGCAACAGGCTCGCCGGTCAAAAGGACCTTTTTGAGCCGGACCAGAAGCTTTTTTTCCAGGGTGAACTCCTGAAGCTCAGCATCTTCAAAACCATTTTTGCGGAGGAGTTCCCTCGCATCATCAATCTTCACAGTCTTGCTGAACTTGAGCTGGACTGCTGTCCCTCCCCCAAAGTCTATGCCCAGGTTTGCTCTGCCGAGGCCAATGCTGATAACACCAATCAATCCGAGGACGACCAATATCCCGGAAAAGGCAAAGGCATACTTTTTAACCCCCATAAAATCTATATTCGTCCTGCCGATAAACTCCGTAAATTTCATCGAATATCCCCCGCTATGGGGACAGAATTAAATTCTGTCCCCAATTTCATATGCTCAACCGCTCCAGCTTCATCCGGCTGTTGATATAATCATAAACCACCTTCGTGCCTACCAGCGCGGTGAAGAGGTTAATAGATATCCCAAGACTTAACGTCACTGCAAATCCTTTCACCGGACCTGTCCCAAGCAGAAACAGCACAAGGGCGGTCAGGAGGGTTGTCACGTGAGAATCCATAATCGTCACAAATGCCTTGTCATATCCGGAGTCCACGGCTGAGCGGACCTGTTTCCCTGCCCGCAATTCTTCCCGGATGCGCTCAAGGATAAGGACATTGGAGTCCACACCCATCCCGATGGTCAGGATAATTCCCGCGATACCCGGAAGGGTCAACGTGGCATCGAGGGCCGCTAACGTCCCTACCAATACAATAAGATTCAGGAGCATGGCAAAATCAGCGATGAGTCCTGAAAGCCTGTAGTATATGATCATAAAGAGGACGACAAAGATGCCTGCAATGATCGTTGCCTTGATCCCCTTCTCTATGGAATCCCTCCCTAACGACGGCCCTACGGTAAGGTTCTGGATAATCTTCACCGGGGCGGGAAGCGCGCCGGCGCGAAGAACAATCGAAAGGTCCTGGGCATCCTCCATGGTAAACCGTCCTGTGATCTGCGCCTTTCCGCCGCTGATCTTTTCCTGGATCACAGGGGCTGAATAGACATTCCCGTCCAGCACAATGGCAAGCCTCTTCTTGACGTTCTCTCCGGTGACCTTCTCAAACACCCTTGCACCCACGTTATTAAAGGTAAGCGCGACATAGGGCTCATTCAGATCCGGATGAATACTTACCTGGGCATCTGAAATGACATCCCCGGTCATCAGGGCCTTTGATTTGACAAGGTAGGGGGTTGTCTGTTTGACACTCTTGGTAACAGGGTCCACTACCTTTCCGTAGAGGAGCTCTCCTCCTTCAGGAACAGCGCCCCCGAGGGCCTTTCCCATGTCCGCCTCATCATCCACCAATTTAAATTCAAGGAGCGCGGTCTTCCCGATAAGCTCGATGGCCCGCTTAGGGTCTTTGACCCCGGGGAGCTGGACTAATATCTCATCAATCCCCTGCCGCTGAATCAGCGGCTCTCTCACACCGAACTGGTCAATCCTGTTTCTGATCGTCTCTAAGGCCTGTGAGACTGCCGCGTCTCTGATCCGGGTCTTTTCAGACGAACTCAGGTTAAAGACTATCTCTCCGCCTTCCTCCTTTTCCACTGAGAATCCAGGGTACTGCCTTCTGACCTCTCCGCTGATATCCTTTCCCTTTGCGGCATCCTGGAACTTCACCATGAGACCGGAAATCCCTTCCCGCCTGGCAGAATCAATGGTTATCCCCTTCTGCGATAACAGATCCCCCGTGTCGCTTGCAACCCGATCCACATAATTCTCTATGGCCTTGTCCCCCTGTACACCAAGGACGATGTGCATTCCGCCCTGGAGATCCAGTCCCAGGGTAATCGGTTTGGCCGGCAGGAATCTCTTCCACCATGAAGGGAAACCTTCAAAGGCCGGCACCGAGGGCAGGAAAAACAGGATTGCAAACACAGTCGCTGCAACGAGCAGCGATACTCTCCACATCAACGCCTTCTTCATAAAATCCCTCTCCTTAAGCCGGTTACTCTTCAGCCCTCAGGTCTGCAACCGAACTCCTGAGGATCCTCAATTTGACTTCCGGGGCTACCTGCAGAACTACAGTATCTTTGTCCATACTGGCAATCGTTCCGATGATCCCGGCGGAGGAAACCACTCTGTCCCCCTTTTTCAGGCCCTCCATCATTGCCCGGTGTTTCTTGCGGGCCTTCTGCTGCGGCATGATCACAAGAAAATAAAAGATCGGAAATATCAAAAGGATCGGCAAAAGCGACCCCAGGAAACCTAAAGGCGAGCCCTGCGCCCCTCCGGCCGGTTCCCCTGCTGCAAAGGCCAACGATAATATCATGAACATCTCTCTCCCCCCTTTCGCATGTCATAAAACCATTCCCTGAATTGCAACATCTCCCCTTTTTCAATAGCCTTTCCGATCCCTTTCATCAGATTACCAAAGTAATGCAGGTTATGGATGGTGTTCAGCCTCAGCCCCAGGATCTCTCCTGACATAAACAGGTGCCTCAGATAGGCACGGGAATACTTGCTGCAGGTATAACAATCACATCCTGTCTCCACCGGGGATTCATCATCCTTATAGCAGGAGTTCTTGATGATAATATGCCCCTTCCGGGTAAAGAGATATCCCCTCCTCCCATGCCTCGTCGGGACTACACAATCAAACATGTCAACCCCACGGACAACGGCTTCTATGATATCTTCAGGCAATCCAACCCCCATGAGATATCTTGGCCTGTCCCGTGGAAGCAGGGGGGCTACTTGTTCCACGACAGTATACATCATTTGCCTGGTCTCTCCAACACTTAATCCGCCGATGGCATAACCGTCAAATCCCATATCAACAAGCTGTTTAGCGCAGGATTCCCGAAGGTCATTGTAAAATCCACCCTGCACTACGCAAAAGAGTCCATGGGCATCTTCAGAGGTACGGGCCTTTTTCGAGCGCTGAGCCCACTGAAGGGTCATGTCCGTAGAGTCCTTTGTATACTCATAGGTGGAGGGATAGGGGATGCACTCATCCAGGCAGACGATAAGGTCTGAGCCCAGGGTCTCTTGTATCTCAATGACCCGCTCCGGGGTAAAGATATGTTCAGACCCATCCACTGGAGACCGGAATATCACGCCGTGCCCCGTGATCTTTCTCAGTTTTGCAAGGCTGAAGACCTGATAGCCGCCGCTGTCGGTGAGGATCGGTCCATCCCAGCCGATGAACTTGTGGAGCCCTCCCAATTTCGCGATAAGCCTGCTCCCCGGCCTGAGATAGAGGTGAAAGGTGTTCCCCAGGATGATCTGCGCCCCGCTGTCACGGACCTCTTCAGGCGTTACCCCCTTGACCGTACCGGCAGTGCCCACCGGCATGAATACCGGCGTGTCCACGGTACCATGTGAAGTAGTGAGCCGCCCTGTCCGCGCCTGGGTGCCGGCGTCTTTTGTTATGACCTCAAATTCCATAATCTTATACGCGACTGGCAAACAGTAACTGGTTCACTGTTCACCGGAAAATCCCTCTAACTCCCCGTCATTCCCACGAAAGTGGGAATCCAGTCCTCTGCTGCGTTCTGGATTCCCGCTTGCGCGGGAATGACACTTTCATATTCCCTTTGTCCCCCGGAGAGGCATGAGGATTCAACTTCTACATCCTCTCCGGTGCGCTGATGCCAAGAATCGCCAATGCACTCTTTAACACCTGTTTGACCCCCTGCATGAGAATGAGCCTCGCCTCTGTCATCCTTCTATCCTCTGTAATCACGCGATGATGAAAGTAGTAATTGTGCAGGGCGGTTGCCAGGTCCTGTAAATAGAAGGTCAACCGGTGTGGCTCTAAGTCCAATGCACTTGCCTCTATTAACTCAGGGTAGGCGGCAATCAGCTTCATCATCCTGGTCTCCTCAGGAAGATTCAGCGCCGATAAATCCACATCCTCTATCCGGGGGGCAGGAATGCCCCGCTCCTCTGCCTGCCTGAATATACTGGTTATCCTTGCATGGGCATATTCGACATAGTAGACCGGGTTTTCTGCGGACTCCCGCTTGACCAGCTCCAGATCAAAGTCGAGGTGACTGTCTGGCCGCCGGGTCAGGAACATGAACCTTGCGGCATCCTTTCCCACCTCATCGAGGACCTCCCTTAATGTGACAAATTCAGCGGATCGTGTAGACATGGACACCGGTTTACCCTCCCTGAGGAGTGAGACCAACTGGACGAGAATAACTTTTAAATCCTTCTCCGGATAACCAAGGCACTGAATCCCGGCCCTCAGCCTGGGCTCATAACCGTGGTGATCGGCCCCCCAGATATCCACAACCATACAAAATCCCCTCTTAAACTTATTCCGGTGGTAGGCAATATCCGGGGCAAAATAGGTCTTTTGCCCAGTGGATTTCACGACCACCCTGTCCTTGTCATCGCCAAACTGTGTGGTGTTGAGCCAAAGGGCGCCCTCTCTTTCATATAAGTGCCCCTTCTCTCTCAGCTCCTTTAACACACCCTCTACCTCTCCGGCATCATAGAGACTCTTCTCTGAGAACCAGAGATCAAAGACAACGTTAAAATCTTCTAAGTCCTTCCTGATCCCGTTGAGGATATTCTCCTTCGTATACTGAATAAAGAAGGGGAGCGCCTCTTCTTCAGATAGATGGACATAGCGATCCTTTGCATCAGCGAATATCTCCCGGGCAATATCCTTTATGTAATCCCCCTTATAGCCATCCTGCAGAAAGGGGATATCCGGGTCAAACATCTGTTTATACCGGATATAGGTAGAACGCCCTAAGGTCTCCATCTGATTCCCAACGTCATTGATATAGTACTCCTTCTGCACATCATATCCTGCGGCCTTCAGGAGATTGGCAAGGGAATCACCAAATGCCGCGACTCTTCCATGGCCTATATGCAGCGGTCCTGTGGGATTGGCACTCAAGAACTCCACCTGCACGGACTTCCCCTTTCCGATATCCACCTGACCGTATCTATCCCCCATGGTGAGGATCTCCCTGAGGACACTGATCCAATAACCTTGTTTCAAAAAGAGGTTTATATACCCGGGACCGGCAATCTCCACCTTATCCATGATCCCCTCCCGGTCTTCGATATGATTGACGATCCTCTCTGCGATGGTGCGGGGGGAGGCCTTTTCCATGGACGCCAGTGTCATGGCCAACGTCGTTGCATAATCCCCTTTGGTCTCATCCTTCGGTGTCTCAAGAATGATGGGAGGAAGGGTCTTCAGCTTCAGATCCCCTGCGGCTATCAATTTCCCGACGGCCTGATTTAATATCTCTGTAAGCCTCTTCCGCAGCAATAACATCTCTTTATCCTATAATGGTGTGAGAAATGTTGTAGCATAATGCATTTACTGCTAAAATGCAAGGCGTGAAAACACCCCCTATCCGCAATCTGGCACTTTCCGCCCTGTCCGCCATCCTGCTCAGCCTCTCATTCCCAGGATATGATATAGAGGCATTGGCATGGCTAAGTCTGCTGCCGCTCTTTCTTATTATCAAAGGGGAATCAGCAAGAAATGCGTTCTTCTGGTGCTGGATCTCGGGAACCTTTTTTTTCTTCATAACAATAAACTGGGTCATAAAGACAATGAACAATTACGGAGGGCTCCCTCTCTGGGTGAGCCTCCTGATCCTTCTCCTTTTATCCCTCTATTTAGGCCTCTACTTCGGGGTATTTGGTCTCCTGACAAGGTATGTCACTACAAAGACCCGCCTCCCCCTCCCATGCGCGGCCCCGCTGTTGTGGGTATCCCTGGAATACGTCCGGGCGCACCTCCTGACAGGATTCCCGTGGGCATCCCTTGGCTATTCTCAATATCGATTTCTGCATCTCATACAGATAGCAGATATCACAAGTGTGTTAGGGGTATCTTTCATGGTGGTTGCGGTCAATGCAGCACTGTTTGAAGTCATTTCTTTTCTTAATCCCCGCTTTCTTAATCCCCCCTTGCCCCCCTTTAGTAAAGGGGGGAGGGATAGCAGATGGCACAAAATTATCCCGGCCTCTGCTGTCGCCTTTTTGTTTTTTTTATCTCTTGCATACGGATACTATAGACTCAACAGATCATACGTCAACACGGAAAGGGAGCTGAGCGTGGCGGTCCTTCAGGGAAACATACCCCAGGACCTCAAATGGGATCGGGCGTTCCAGCGAAGGACTATTGATATTTATAAACGTCTGACGGCAGAGTCCCGTCAACGCCAGGCGCGTCTTGTCATCTGGCCGGAGACCGCAGCGCCATTCTTTTTCCAGACTCCGTCAACCTACCGGCAGGAGTTATTCGATCTCGCCAAAAAAGAAAATGTCTTTCTTCTCTTTGGAAGCCCCGCCTATACCGTAGGAGCGGATGCAACCCCGAAGTTATTTAACAGTGTCTATCTGATCTCACCCCATGGGGAAAGTTTATCCAGGTATGACAAGAGACACCTCGTCCCTTTCGGTGAATATATCCCCCTATCAAAGATCCTCTTCTTTATAGAAAAGATGGTGGTCGGTATCGGAGATTTTGTGCCGGGCAGAGATTACACCCTGTTCCAGATCCCTCAGGCCAAATTCGGGGTGGTCATCTGTTTTGAGGTTATATTCCCTGATCTCGTAAGGCAGTTTGTCCTGAATGGCGCTGAATTTATGGCCACAATCACAAACGATGCATGGTTCGGAAGGTCTGTAGCCCCCTATCAGCACTTTTCAATGGTTGTGTTCAGGGCAATCGAAAACAGGGTCTATTTTGCCAGGGCAGCCAATACCGGAATCTCAGGCTTTATAAGTCCAAAAGGGGAAACCCTGGAGGCAAGTCCTATTTTCGTTGAAGACGCTCTTCTGAGAACGATTTCACCGTCCATGACAAGGACTATCTATACAACCTACGGGGACATCTTTGCCTGGATCTGTATCTTTATAACAGGCATCGTGATGATCCTGGCAATCTTCTTCAGGCCATCCAGCTCTTGATAATCAGCCATACGCCCCACACTAAGATCAGGGAGACGATAACGTAAAGTACTGTTTCCATTTTTCCCCTATCGCTATTTGCATAAATATGTTAAGATTTTGCCTATCAAAATACCGGCCTTTGGCTGCCCCCGTTTGCTGACAGGCTGTTGTTGACTGTATCCTATGTTCAGACATATTCGCTATAAATTCATCGTCATATTGCTCGTGACAGGCATGCTCCCTCTGATTGTCGGAACTGCGGTGTATCTTACCACATCCAAACAGGAGATGGTAGAGGAGGCAGAACATGTCTTGTTACAGGAGTCCTCTCATGTCACCTTTGCCATTGAGACGATTTTTTTGAAGGCCCAGACCAATATCCTGCTCACCTCAGAGAATCCGGCCTTCTCCCGCTATTTTACGGACCCCAAACATCGCGAGGAGTGGAAGGAGGAACAGATAAAGGTCCTTCGGCGGCTGCAACTCCTCTTCCCGGAGGCCATGAGTGTTACCGCCTTCATCGATGGGGCAGGACAAGAAATCACGAAGGTCGTCATCAAACAAATCGCCACGAATGAGAAACTTTCATCGAGGATAAGAGAACTGCCCTTCTTTGTACCCGGCCTATCCCAACCTCCGGGTGGTATTTATCAGGGGGATCCTTATTTAAATCCGGAAACGCGGTTATGGGTCATACCCTTTGTTGCCCCTGTCTATGCAGGCGGCCATATCCTGGGACTGATCTATTTCGATTTGAATTTAGAGTACTTCAGCTATAAACTAAAGGGGAATCTCTCTTTAAATAATCACGCCTTTCTCCTGGAACGCGGAGGTAAAATCCTTGCCCAGACGATCATCTCCATCGGGGAATCCCAGGACCTCCCTAATGTAGCAGACCTTGACCAATCCCCCTTTTTTAAAGATATTCTCAAAGATGTCCTCGAAGAAAAGACAGGGGTGAGGAGATTTATAACCACAAAGGGCCAGGATTACATGGTTTCCTTCCGGCCTATTCCATTCAGCCAGTGGAGCGTTATGGTTATCACGCATTTCCCTCAAAGCCTTACGGGCATCGTCCATCTGGGTCAATTTTCTCCCATCTTTATCCTGACCTTTATATTCATTATTATCCTTGCCTTCATGATAGGGAAATGGATTTCTGACCCGGTTAACGACGTGGTGACAGGCACGCAGATACTATCTAAGGGCGATTTCTCTTTCAGGATAGAGACGAAACTGCAGGATGAATTGGGGGACCTTGCCAGGTCATTTAACAAGATGGCTGAACACCTCCAGAAGACTTATCAGGACTTAAAATTTACCAATGCCCAGTTGACACAGTCTGCAAAATTGGCAGCCGTAGGCGAACTGGCAGCAGGTGTTGCCCATGAACTGAATCAACCCCTCATGGTCATCCGGGGCTACTCACAGGAACTGCTGGATGGCGACTCTATACCGGGATGGATCAGAAAAGATATTAAACATATAGAAAATCAGACGACCCGGATGATGCGGATTATCGATCACCTGCGGACCTTCGCGCGGCAATCGCATGAGACCTTTGAACAGGTGGATATAAACGCTGTGATTCTTGAATCATTCACCCTGATCACCCAACAGCTTAGAAATAATAATATAGAGATCATCACAGAGTTTGATGAGAAGATTCCCAGGATATGGGGCGACCATAACAGACTCGAACAGGTCTTTCTGAATCTAATCACCAATGCAAAGGATGCCATGGAGGAAAAGGGGGGAGGAATACTTACAGTAACCACTCAGACCATTCCGAAGCAGGAAGACCACAAAGAGAAGGCAGAAAGGGTCAAAATCATATTCAGTGATACCGGAATAGGTATCCCGGAGGAGATTATCGATAAGATCTTCGATCCCTTTTTCAGTACCAAAGAGGTGGGAAAGGGTACCGGACTTGGATTGTCTATAGGATATTCCATAGTAAAGGAGCATGGGGGTACTATCACTGCAGAAAGTACGGTGGGAATTGGGACACGATTTATCATAGAGTTTCCGGTAGAGAGGAGAAAGGCCCCCCGGAAGAAGGAGAAAAGATCAAATACATCTGCAACCATCCGTGTACCCCGGCAGATAAATGATGATACCACGAACAAGCCTTAAAAAAGGAGGACCGTATGGAAAATGAAACCATTCTGGTGGTTGATGATGATGAGGATATACTGGAGCTGATAGAAAGACACCTCAGCAATAAGGGTTATGAGGTTGTAACGGCTTATGACGGAGAGCAGGCCCTCCCCCTGCTGGAAAAGGTGAAGTTCGACCTTGTCATTACTGACCTCAAGATGCCGAAGATAGACGGCATGGAGGTACTCAGAAGGGTAAAGGAAAAGGACCCTCATATAGAAGTGGTCATCCTGACAGGACACGGGACAATGGATAATGTGATCGAGGCACTGCGGGATGGAGGCGCCTTTGATTACCTGCAAAAGCCTCTATATAATATAAAACAACTCAGTTTTGTCACCAGGAAGGCCTTGGAGAGAAAACGCCTGCGTCTTGAGAATCAAAGATTAATGGAGACTCTCAAGGAAGGAAACAGCCGGCTCAAAGAAAAATTAACAAGGGTCAGCAGAGATCTTAATGGCATCATGAGTCTATTGGCCTCCTCATCCGATCATGAACTCACGCAGACCGTCGTCCCGGCACTGGAAGCAATAATTGAAATCTTAAAAAGTGAATCGTGACGGCTTCGTAAAAAGCTCCATATGCAAGGCGCGCAAATCCTGAGGAATGAGGCGTACTTTTTTTAGGTACGCCGCAGTGACGAAGGATGCAGCGCAACGCCGCACGACCCATTGCATTTACTTCGTAGCAATGGGTACCCCGCTTTTTACGAAGCCGTCATTACGTTCCCATCTCCCAGGAGGCCAGATATTTCAACTGCTCCTTTGTCAGCCTGTCTATTTTGATCCCCATGGCAGCTAACTTGAGTTTGGCAATATTCCGGTCTATCTCTTCCGGAACAGAGTAGACATCCCTTTCAAGCTCCCCCCCTTTTTCTATCATATATTCTGCAGAAAGGGCCTGATTGGCAAAGCTCATGTCCATTACACTGGAAGGGTGTCCTTCTGCAGCGGCTAAGTTAATAAGTCTCCCCTCTCCCAAGAGGTTAATTCGCCTGCCGTCTTTTAAGGTATACTCCTCGACGAACTCCCGGATCATCCTCCTCTTCTTGCTGAGTTTCTTGAGTGCCGGGATGTCTATTTCTACATTAAAATGTCCTGAATTGCAGACGATGGCGCCACCTTTCATCGTCTTAAAGTGCTCTTCTCTGATGATGCCGATATCCCCGGTAACCGTTACAAAGAAGTCTCCTATCTTTGCGGCATTTGACATCGGCATGACCCTGAATCCGTCCATGACTGCCTCAAGGGCTTTCAGGGGGTCTATCTCTGTGACCACAACATCAGCGCCCAGACCCTTGGCCCTCATGGCCACGCCCTTTCCACACCAGCCGTAACCGGACACGACAAACACAGTGCCGGCAACGAGCCGGTTGGTGGCCCTTGTGATTCCGTCCAGGGTACTTTGTCCGGTCCCATACCTGTTGTCAAACAGGTGTTTTGTCATCGCATCGTTCACGGCAATAATGGGGTACATGAGCACACCTTTATCCGCCATGCTTTTCAGCCTTATCACCCCGGTGGTTGTCTCTTCAGTCCCGCCTACCACGCTCGAGAGTAGGGACCTTTTCTTGGAGTGAAGGATTGAAACAAGGTCAGCCCCGTCATCCATTGTGATATTAGGATTGAGGTCTAATACCGCATAGATGTGTTTATAGTAGGTCTCGTAATCCTCACCCTTGATCGCAAACACAGGGATATCCAAGTATTTGACCAGGGATGCGGCAACATCATCCTGCGTGCTCAGGGGGTTTGATGCACATAACACCACATCCGCCCCCCCTTCCTTAAGGGCCTCTGCGAGACAGGCTGTCTCAGTGGTTACGTGAAGGCATGCAGAGAGCCTGACCCCCTTCAATGGCTTTTCCTTTTTAAACCGATTCCTGATAAGCCTCAGCACCGGCATGTTCTGCTCTGCCCACTCGATACGAAGCCTTCCTTTGTCTGCCAGATTAATATCTTTGATATCAAAATCCATGAACTCTCCTTTTTATTTTTTCTTGCCTCTTGCTTCTGACTTCTAACTTCTTACTTCTAACCTGCTACCTGCCTATAGCCCTGCCGCCTTCCTTAACGGCTCTGCAATATCTGTCTTTTCCCAGGTAAACTCAGGCTCATTCCTTCCAAAATGTCCGTAAACCGCTGTCTTTTTGTAGATAGGTCTTCGCAGTTGCAGGTGCTCTATGATCCCCTTAGGGGTCAAGGGGAAGAACTCCCTCACAAGCTTTACAATCTTCTCCTGTGGGATCTTACGCGTCCCAAAGGAGTCCACCAGTATGGAGACCGGATCTGTCACACCAATGGCATAGGCAAGCTGAACCTCGCACTTTTCCGCCAGACCGGCAGCCACGATATTCTTTGCGATGTACCGGGCCATATAAGAGGCAGAACGGTCTACCTTTGTCGGGTCCTTTCCTGAGAATGCGCCACCGCCGTGACTGCCCACGCCCCCATAGGTATCTACGATAATCTTCCTGCCGGTGAGGCCTGTATCCCCCTGCGGGCCGCCGGTAACAAACCGGCCGGTGGGATTGATGTGATACGTAATTGTCTCTTCATTCAACAGGTGGGGCGGGATGACAGGTTTGATCACCTTTTCGATCATATCCTCACGTATCTCCTTAAGGGTAATGTCCGGACTATGTTGTGTGGAGATAACGACCGTTGAGACCCTTTGGGGCTTGCCATTCACATACTCAACAGTAACCTGCGATTTCCCATCCGGCCTCAGATACGGAAGGATATCCTTTTTCCTGTTCTCTGAGAGCTTTTTAGTGAGCTTATGGGCAAGCAGGATCGGGGTTGGCATATACTCTTCTGTCTCATTTGTTGCATAGCCGAACATAAGCCCCTGATCTCCGGCGCCGCCGGTATCAACCCCCATTGCAATATCCGAAGACTGAGAGTGTATCGCCGTCAGAACGGCACAGGTCTCATAGTCAAAACCATATTTGGCCCGTGTATATCCAACCTCCCTGATGGTCTCTCTGACAATCTCAGGTATCTCGACATAGGTATGAGTGGTAACCTCTCCGGCCACAAAGGCAAGGCCTGTGGTGACAAGCGTCTCACAGGCAACCCTGCACATGGGGTCATTGGCAATAATTGAATCCAGGACAGCATCTGAGATCTGATCTGCTATCTTATCAGGATGTCCTTCTGTTACAGACTCTGATGTAAATTGAAAATTTACCCTTCCCATCTGAGTTCCCCCTTTTTAAGCCGTTCAAACCGTTCGTTCATACGGTTCAAACTATGGTTCAATATTTATTATTATTTATTATTCGAAAGACGTTATACCATATGCCGCTGCATAATAGCAAGAAAAAAACACCCATCTGTCAAGCCCCTGAACACCCAACTATTAACCCAGCTATTATAAGAAGGTCAAACCTTGATGAAATCGTAAAAAGTCCTTCACTGTCACCCTGAGCGAAGCGAAGGGTCTGATAACGCATTGTTTTATCAGATTCTTCGCTCCGCTCAGAATGACAAATAGTGCTTCTGGCGACTTTTTACGAGTTCATCAAACCTTGACATCAATATACCCAGGAGCTATATTAAGATTAGAAATGAGAAGAGTTCTAGGCTAAGGTCCTTGAAAAACCCCGATTCTCTATTGGGGAAAGTAGGGCTCGCTCAAAGAGAGCGAGTGTTTCAATTTCTTAGAAATTGACACACTATAACGAGAGGATCTTAGCCTTTTTTTTATTTCAGCCTCGTCGCAGGATCCCCGAAGAAGATAAAGGTCTCCACAACATCTTCCATAATCTCTCCATTCTTATAGGCAACTTCTTTAGCCTTTGTTACAGCCTCACCTAAGGTAACCTGACTAAAAACAATACTATATAATGCCTGGGCCAGGGGATCATGTTCAGAGGGATAGCCGATTGAACTCGCGGCCAGCACCCCCAGGGCGCCTTTCTCCGGGGCTAATAGGAATGCCTCTCCGATCGAGGGGGGCCTTTGAACACCACCCTGTTCCACTCCATCGTCCGGCAGCACAAAATATCCGTTCAGACAATTGAGGGCCACAACAAAGGGATAGCTCTTATTGGTCAGGTATGCCACGTCTTCCGAGGAAAAGGCATCCTCTGTTGTCCAGTTCACCACTGAACCATGTCCGGTGTAATTAACGATCAGGGGACCTCCATTGATTGCGGATAGAATATCTTTCCTCAGGTCAGCGGAGTTAGGGTAATCACTCTGGTATAATTTTGTTAGAGAATAGTCCGGAGAGGGGATGAGCCCTGCTATGGAATCTGAGAGGGCCTCAAAGAGGGTGCCGGAAACCATGTTATAATCCGCAACTAACACCACATCATTCGATTTCAAAGAAGAGGTCTCATGGGAGATAATCTTATTGACCACTGCCGTCACATCTGCCGGTGACTTGGCCGGAATCCTCCCTATATTCATCTCCGGAAGCACATCCCCGGATACATCCACGAACCAGTTATCACTTGGCACCTCTCCAAGCCCGGGATAATTGTAGAGATAGGCAGGGACGTAGCTCTTAACGCCATAAGAGCTCCCGTAGCCACTGATATCCTTATAGTCTATTGTGGCATCACCCACAAGCAACACATATTGGGGGCCTGACGGCCAATTCTCATGGGCATACCTGAGAAAATCCTTTATGGCCTGTGGTGTCTCTATCCCATAACCAAACTCATCGTAGATATCGTTTACCTTCACGACAAGCACCTTGTATCCCCCCCCCTGCCCGCTTCGATAGTCGGCAAGGGATTTAATGGCATCATAGAAGTCTCCATGGGTAATAATGATATAGGTGGCATCCTTTGTCCTTAAGTCAGCCAGTGTGTAGGCCTCCACTGCGGGGGTTTTCTTATTCGCGCCAGAAAGGGCAAGGAACCTCCCCTCTGTAGCCCCGGGATTTGAGAATACAACCTTGTATCCTGAGGAGACCCATTCAGTCTTTGCCGGGATAATCTTTGTCACATTGGCAGGATCCGATATCTCATAGATGGATAAATCAGTTGCCGTGGAGAAGTTAGAGACTCCAATAAGCCCATCCCCGGTAAACTCAAGCATGTCATACTCGGCATAATAGGTATGATAATACCCGATCTCAAACCAGTCTAAATAGAAGAAGTCTGCGGTAACTGTGGAGGTGCCGGTACTTTCGAGGGTCAGTTTGTTGGTTCCATTATTATTAAAAATAGTTCCGGGTATATTTGGGACTTCAAAGTTAAAAGGCCCCGCACTCTCCCAACTCTGTTCTCCTACCGGATTGCCATTGATATAAATCTTGATATAATGACTGCCTGTTATGGATTGAAGGCGGAGGTTAAAAGAAACGGGTTTACTCTTATCAATGTACGGGGTACTGAAATCATAGTCCCTGATATAGAAGTCCTTATATTTACTCCGGACATCGGTCGGGATGAATGCTGCTCCAGTGAATGACTCTCCCCAGAACCAGTGTTCCCTTACATCCTCCGCAGATGTCACCTCCGGGTAGTTCTTCTGTTCATACCATATATCTTCCTCCATATGGAGGATCTTTAAAAATGATGAAGCCCCCTGAGATGCCTTCGGATTACTCTGGATTCCCGCAATCCTCTTTCTTGCGCCGGCTTCTGCGGAGAACCAATAGACATTGGTCTCTGTAAATCTAAACCTGCTATCCCCACGGGAGAGGGCCTTACCATAGAACTCTATATAGTCTCCATCATCAAAGTAGCCATTTTGATTGTAGTCGATCACATCTATAGCGATCTCATTACCCTGATTGGTCATCTTTAATGCGGCAGGGGCCACCCTCAAAAGGTCAACGCAGGCATTATAGAGGTCTAAATAGGTGACCCTATAGATCCCATCTCCCTTAATCCTGATCTTGGCGAGACTACTCTGGCTGGAACATGCGGGGTTTGGCTTATTACTGGTATTGTTATCCCCTCCGGCGGGGCTGCTGACCACCCCTCCCCCACCACCGGCGCCACAACTGATCAGGAGGGGTATTATGAAGAGAAGAAATATATATCGTTTCATTATCCTCAATATATATGTTTAATTTGCATTTCCCGTGCCTAAGATAGAAATCTCTATGGACCTGGACTCCCTGCTTGTCCCGTCAGAGAATATTGTCTCTACCTTATAGCTATACACCTTGCCTTGCCCTGCCCCCGCATCTTTAAAGTGATACACAAGCCCTTGATCACCACTCTGAGAGGCAAAGAAAGGTATAGGCAATACATTGACCCTTATATACTCCTTCGCCTTCTCTTTCCCCTCCCCCCTCAGGACATTAAAGCCCTTTAAATTCCCCTTTGCAGACCACCTCAGGGAGATCTTATTATTCTCTGCAACCGTAAGCTCAAACGGCTCTTGCACATTCTCCGTTTCTTCCGGGAGACTCACTTCCATCTCATTCCCTTCGTCATCTGCTATCTTAAGGGTAAAACCCTTTGGCGCCCCCCTTTTCCCCTCGGGTGCCTCCGGCTCAGATATCCCACGCCTTTCCTCCGGCACCCTGTCCCCTATTCTGGGCATGGCTTCTACCGCCTCTTTGCCCGTATCCGTCTCTGGAACAATATTCTCACCTTCTGCGCTGTTTACAGGAGGCTCAGATATCGCCGGAGGGGGTTCTCCGCCAATGACAGCAGGGATCTCTCTATATATAATCCCCCCTGCCGGGGCCTCAGGAGCCGGATGTCCTGTGAGTATCTCTTCCCCTGGGGGCGCTGTTTCCGGACCCGGTGCTGCAGAACTCAGGGTTTCAGAAGACTGCGGTTTTTCCTCTGCGAGTGGAGGGGCTGCCAGGGTAGCCGATGCGATCATATGGGCCGCTATCCTTCCGTTGATATCCACATTTTCTAATCTATAGAAATAGGTCGTTCCATTTTTAACATCGATATCTTCATAGGTATAAGCCATCCCGCGTGTAGAAGTCCCCTTAGACCTTATGACCCAGTCATTGATGCGGGTAAATGGACCATCCGGAGAGGCCCCCCTCAGGATATTAAAACCCATACTGTCCACCTCTGAGGCCGTAGCCCAGGTCAGCAACACCTTACCGTTCATGCCCATAGCCATAAAGGAGGTCAGCGTGACAAGGGTAGCCTGTTCTACCGCTGCAGAGAACTCAGAGAAGCTGTAGACCTCGCCGCAGACCATATTGTTATTGACATCCAGCACTACCGTACGGTCTTTAAAGGAACCACTCTCATAATGGAGCAATCTCAATCCCCGCTCGCCCCCATAACCAATACCGAAATACTGGATATCATCATAGGTGTAGCAGATCTTCACCTTACCGGTATAGGTAGCGGTAGTCCATATATCAAAATAGGCAGGTGGAATTCCCTGGAGATACCCGGACGGAAGCGGTGAACCGGTCTGAGACCGTGTCACATAGGTATCGCCGATTGCCGTGACCTGTGTAAATGTTACCGTCACATCGGGATCCGGACGGACGACCACATTGGTCCCTACAGGGGTATAGGTATTGGTAACAATGGGGCCGATGAGATTGCCGGAGGTGGGTAATAAGGCGCCCTCCAAGCTGTCTGATGTATCAAAATAATAGTTATGGGTGCCGTCAGAAAGTAAGGTACTGTACACATACTGCTCATAGTTCCTGTAATCACTATCCCGTAGCGTTGCCGAAGCGGATGCATCCAAGGACATGGCATAACAAATCCCATCGATACAGACCCTGATTGATGCCGGCGCCTGATTATCGAGGTCCCTGTAGACGACCTTAAAGTTAAAGGTCGCTGTGATATTCCCGGTGTCAGGGTCTACCCCGTCTGTCACATACCCAGGCTCTAAGGAGTAGGATAGCTCCGGAGGATAATTTACATAAGGGCCATTGAGACTCCCTGCCGGGGGAAGCTTCGTATAGGCCAGACCATCTGATGTCTCAATATAGTAGGCATGATCCCCTGAATTAAGGGTATTAATAGTGTAGAGATACTGCTCCCCATTATCATAGTTGCCATCCCTCAATGAGGGGTCTATCGCGGCCGTATCCAGGCCCATTGCAGTACATGGACTCGAATCGATACATAGGCGGATGTATGCCGGTGGATTATTGTTGACATCCCTGTAGATAATTTTATAGGTATATACGCTGCTCCTGATGCCGCTATCCGGGTCTATGGCATCTCCATTCCCGTAGCCGGTTTCAAAAGGATAGTTCAGCTCTGGTGGAACATTTGTTAATGTAACTGTGGCCTGACCATTGGCGCTCCCCTGTACAGAAATGGCCGTCACGGTAGCAATACCCTCTGTAGTCCCTGCCCGGAGGGTAAACGTGATGATCCCTGAGTTAGTGGTGACCTGGACCCCTGTATAGGCCCCGCCGGCATCGGCCGTGGTAATTGTCCCACGGTCTGTCGCTACGGTGATCAATGTCCCGTCAGAGACCGTATTCCCGTTAATATCCGTAATCACCCCGCTGGTTATTATGCTGGTAGAGACCCCATCCGCCGGAATGATGGCAGGATTGGGGGTGAGATTTATTGTCCCATAGGGCAGACCTGAAATAAACGCGATTGTAGTGCTTCCAGCAGCGCTCCCTGCCACACTGGCCGCCGTCACATTCGCTGTCCCGCTTACAGTCCCGGAGCGCACCACAAAACTGATCGCCCCGCTGATCGTCGCCACCTGGGTCCCCGCATAGGCCCCGCTCGCATCGGCCGTGGTGATCGTCCCACGGTCTGTCGCTACAGTGATCAACGTCCCGTCAGAGACCGTATTCCCGTAAACATCCGTAATCACCCCGCTGGTCACCGTGCTGGTCGCCGCCCCATCCGCGATAATACTCGCCGGACTCGGAGTCAGTGTAATCGTTCCTGACGGCAGACCCGGCAGAAAGATAATCTGGGCATTCCCGCTGGCGCTCCCCTGAACGCTGGCGGCTGTCACATTCGCAATCCCGCTTACAGTGCCGGAGCGCACCACATAACTGATCACCCCGCTGACCGTTGCCACCTGGATCCCCGGATCGGCCCCGCTGACATCAGCCGTGGTGATCGTCCCGCGGTCTGTCGCTACGGTGATCAATGTCCCGTTAGAAACCGTATTCCCGTTAACATCCGTAATCACTCCGCTGGTCACCGTGCTCGTCGCCGTTCCATCTGCTACTATGCTTCCCGGCGTTGGGGACAATGTAATCGCCCCTGACGGCAGACCCGGCAGGAAGATAATCTGGGTATTCCCGCTGGCGCTCCCCTGAACGCCGGCGGCTGTCACATTCGCAGTCCCTACCCATGTCCCGGACTGTACCACAAAGCTGATCACCCCATTGACCGTTGCTAACTGGATCCCTGAATAGGTTCCGCTGACATCAGCCGTGGTAATCGTTCCGAGGTTTGTCGCTACGGTGATCAACGTTCCATTAGAGACGCTGTTCCCATAGACATCCCGAATCACCCCACTGGTCACTGTGCTCGTCGCCGCCCCATCTGCTACAATACTCCCGGGGACCGGTGTCAGGGTAATCACTCCTGACGGTGCCGCAGGGGTGATGGTCTCCTGCTGACTTGCCGGGCTCAATATCACCGCTGCATCGGTAACCGTAATTGTCGGTGTACCCACAACGGTATCCTTGAAATAGAATGTTCCCACGCCATTGACGATATTGATTGAGATCGACGTCTGACTAAAGGTTCCATTACTGTTTGCGTCTACGCGGAGGGTCGATGAATTGCTCGATACATTCGCTGTCCCGGAATAGCCTGTATCTGTAGCGCCATTGTTATCCTTTGCCTCCACCTGAACTACACTGGAGACATCTCCTGACACAACGGCCTGAGACAATGTCGTCACCTGGAGGTTTGTTGCCGCTGTGGAAGCTATAGCAAACTCGGAGAAACTGGTCACCACGCCGCAGACCGTATTCGTCGCCGTGTTCACGAAGGTCGTCCGGTCAATAAGGACACCCCCTTCCTTATGGAGGATCTTGACCAGCCCCTCCCTCACCGCATAGGTCGCTTCATTATAGGTGATGCAGATGGTCACGTTCCCGCTGAAGGTGGCCGTGGTACTGATATCAAAATAGCTTGGATTGGCGTAACCTGCCGGAAGCGCCGTTCCGGTGCCATTCTGCGTGGAGGTTGTAATGCCAATGGTGATCACCATATCGAATGTCACTGAGGTATTATTGCTGGCACTGACGGTGACATTAGTACCTGTCTGTGTATTGTAGAAATTGATTGTTGCCGTCTGGGTCAGGACAACAGAACCATTCACAGTGGCAGTAATGACCGCATCGCCTGTTGAAGTAGAGGCCACAGTCCCTATAATCTGACCATTTCCGTCTGTCACTCCGGCAGGCTGAGTAATCAGATCAAGGCCGCCGCGGGAAGACGAGAGGACCACTGTAGAGCCAGTGACAGGGTTATTATAGATGTCCCTGACCGTAATGGTAACGGTTGAGGCACTGACGCCGTCAGAATAGACAGGGCTCATAGCTATCATGGAGCTGTTTGCAGCCGATGGCGTACCTGCCACAAATGCAATCTGCGTATTGCCAGTCGCACTCCCGGCAACAGAGACGGCCGTGATATTGGCTGTCCCGATCAGAGTACCGGACTGAACCACAAAACTTGTCACCCCGCTTACCGTTGTAACCTGAATACCGGGATTCACCCCACTGGCATCGGCAGTGGTAATACTTCCGCGGTTTGTTGCCACGGTAATCAAAGTCCCATCCAATACAGGATTATTATAGGCATCCCTGATCACCCCGCTGGTCACAGTGCTTATAGAAACACCATTGGCTACGATACTCGCCGGACTTGGAGAGAGTGCTATCGTTCCTGCAGGGAGACCGGGTTGAAGGATAATCGCTGTATTACCGGTGACCGTCGCGAGGGGAGTGCCTACAGGGGACTCTACACCGAGATTAGCAGTCCCGCTGACAGTGCCGCTTAGGACCCTTGTGACAACACCCAAGGCGGTTGCGCCACTCCCTGTTACAGTACCGAGACTGGTCGTCAATAGCACTGTAGTACCGTCTGTCACCAGGTTTCCTGTCGCATCTCTCACAGTAATCGTCAGGGTCGTTGAGTCAACACCATCTGCAATAATCGTTGTCTTAGAGGCGCTGATATTAGACTGGGCAGGAGGACCTGGATTAAAGACAATCGTCGTGTTGCCGGTAACATTGGTCAGGGTTGTGCCTGTCGGCGATTGGACACCCAGCACCGCCGTACCACTGATCGTGCCTGTTATGGTTCTCGTCACAACACCGTTGACGGTTGTGCCTGTTCCTGTCACTGTACCCAGGGTCGTCGTGACAGTCACTGTTGTCCCGTTGGTCACAAGGTTATTGTTTGCATCATAGACGGTCACAGTTAATGTAGAACTGTCCACGCCATTGGCAATAAGTGTCGTTGCCGAGGCGGCAATGACCGCCCTCGCAGGGACCCCTGATGAGAATGTGATAGAGGTATTCCCGGCCACGCTGGCTAAAATCGTTCCTGTTGGAGACTGAACTCCTAATGCGGCTGTACCGGTCGCGATACTACTCAGATACCGGGTCACCACCCCATTCACGGTGTTGCCAGTCCCTGTCACTGTTCCAAGTGCCGTTGTTAAGGTTACAGTCGTCCCATCTGAAACAAGATTGCCATTGGCATCCCGGACAGTGATTGTCAGTACAGTCTGATCCACACCATCCGCTATCACCGTGGTCTTTGAGGCAGCGATATTGGCCTGGGCAGGAGGTCCAGGGATAAAGCTGAGAGAAGTATTCCCTGTGACGGTTGACAGGGCTGTACCGGTCGGAGACTCCACGCCAAGCACAGCAGCCCCGCTGACCGTGCCTGTTATGGTACGAGATACAACACCATTCAATGTAGTGGTAATCCCTGTCACTGTCCCGTTGGTTGTCGTTACAGTCACTGTGGTCCCGTCTGTAACAAGGTTATCATTGGCATCACGAACGGTAACCGTCAGTGCAGCGCTATCGGTCCCATTAGCCACAATGGTGGTCTTTGAGGCGAGGATATTTGCCTTGGCAGGGACACCCGGGACAATGTTAATGGAATAAGGTCTGCTGTCACTCACTGAATAGGAATCCGTAAGGGTAATTGTAAAGTTATAAGTAGCGCTGAGCGTCGGTGTCCCTGAGAGGACACCGGTAGAGACATTTAACGTTAAACCCACGGGGAGGCTTCCTAATGTCAGACTCCATGTCAGGGGTGATGTTCCACCTGAAGAGGTCAGGGTCTGACTATAGGCAGTTCCTGCGGTACCTCCACTGAGAGAGGCCGTGGTAATCGTTGGAACATCGTTTATTGTAATACTAAAGGCCCTGCTGTCTGTTGCTCCGTTTGCATCTGATACCTGTATGGTAAAGTTAGAGATACCGGCAGCAGTCGGTGTCCCGGATATCTGTCCTGTAGCACTGTTCAATGCCAATCCAGCAGGGAGTGCACCTGTTGTCACACTCCATGCATAGGGGGTCTTACCACCGGATGCAGCAATTGTCTGGCTGTAAGCAGCCGTACGTGTCCCTGCAGGCAGTGATGCCGTGGTGATAGATAGGGCCACATATATTGTGATGCTCAGGGACCTGGTGGCCACTGCACTGTTTATATCCGTGACCTGGACCGTGAAGTTAGAGGTACCTGCCGTGGTCGGTGTACCGCTGATAACACCGGTACCACTGTTCAATGTCAATCCGGCAGGGAGGCTCCCTACAATAATACTCCATGTATAGGGTGAGCTGCCTCCGCCCACAGCGAGGGTCTGGCTGTAAGCAAGATTTACTGTACCGTCTGACAGACTGGTTGTCGTAATCGATAAACCTGAGTATATGATGATTGAGAGGGGATTTGATGCCGCTGCACCGTTCGCATCCATAACCTGAGCCGTGAAATTATAGGTCCCTGCAGTGGTCGGCGTACCGCTGAGCACACCGGTGCTGGCATTCAGGGCAAGGCCAGGAGGCAGATTGCCAGCAGTGATATTCCATGTATATGGGGTCTTACCGCCACTTGCTGTTATTGTCTGGCTGTAGACCGCACCTACTGTTCCGTTATTCAAGGAAGTTGTAACAAGACTGATCGCAGAGTATATGGTTATCGACAGTGCCCTCGTGGTTGTCGCACTATTGGCATCTGTCACCTGCACCGTAAAGTTGTTCGTCCCCGCTGTCGTCGGCGTACCGCTGATCACGCCCGTAGAACCGTTAAGAGTGAGACCTAAGGGCAGAGTCCCTAATGTAACAGTCCATGAAAGCGGAGGTTTACCTCCTCCCGCTGTCAGGGTCTGGCTGTAAGCAAAACTGACCGTACCATCAGAGAGGGCTGCTGTAGTAATGGACAGAGATGCATAAATGGTTATAGAGAGGGTCTGTGTTGCCGTAGCCCCATTGGCATCCGCAGCCTGTACTGTAAAGTTACTCGTACCTGATGTGATTGGCGTACCGCTGACCACGCCTGTAGCACCATTCAGGCTCAAACCAGCAGGCAGGCTGCCCAGGGTAATCGACCAGGCTATCGGTGACTTGCCACCACTGGAGGCCAGGGTCTGGCTGTAGGCCAGATTGACCGTCCCGTCAGCAAGAGAGGTAGTCGTTATAGAAAGGGCAGGATAGATGACTATGGACAACGCCTGGCTCACCTGCGCACTATTGGCGTCCGTGACCCGAACGGTAAAGTTACTCGTCCCCGCTGTCGTCGGCGTGCCACTGATCACGCCTGTAGACGTGTTCAAGCTCAGCCCCGCAGGAAAACTCCCTGTCGCGATGCTCCATACGTACGGTGTCTTACCCCCACTCGCCGTAAGCGTCTGCGTGTAGGACAGGCTCACCGTACCATCAGATAAAGATGTCGTGTTAATTGAAAGCGCTGAATAGATCGTAATCGACAGGGCCTGTGTGGCGGTTGCGCTATTATTATCCGTCACCTGTACTGTAAAGTTGCTCGTCCCGGCTGTCGTCGGTACACCGCTGATCACCCCGGTAGAACTGTTCAGGGCTAATCCGGCAGGAAGCGCACCGAGTGTAATAGACCAGGAATAAGGCGTCTTACCTCCGATCCCCACAACCGTAGCACTGTAACCCCCGTTTACTGTCCCATCAGGAAGCGATGTGGTGCTGATACTGATAGCCCCGTAAATCGTTATCGATAAGGACCGGTCACTGATAAACCCGTTCGCATCGGTGACACGCACCGTGATGTTGCTCGTGCTGGCGGTCGTCGGCGTCCCGCTGATCACCCCGGTAGAACCATTCAGGCTCAAACCCGCGGGCAATACCCCCACCGTGATCGACCAGCCAACCGGCGCCTTACCGCCGGTAGCCGTCATTGTCGCATTGTAGGCAAGATTCACCGTACCATCCGGAAGCGCACTCGTGGTCACCGTAAGGGTCGCATAGACCGTGACCGATAATGCCTGCGCCGCCGTCGCACCGTTGGCATCTGTCACCTGTATTGTGAAATTACTGGTACCCGCTGCTGTCGGTATCCCGCTGATCGCACCGGTAGAACCATTTAGACCCAAACCGGCAGGAAGGCTCCCTACGGATATATTCCATGCGTACGGCGTCTTACCCCCTGCGGCGGATAGTGTCTGACTGTAAGAGGACCCGACCATCCCATCCGGCAGCGATGCCGTCGTCACGGAAACGGCCCCATAAATCACGATGGACAGTGCCCTCGTTGCCACAGCGCCATTGGCATCCACTACCTGCACCGTAAAGTTGCTCGTCCCCGCTGTCGTCGGCGTACCGCTGATCACACCGGTACCGCCGGCAAGGCTTAATCCTGCCGGCAACGTACCCGTGGATATCGACCAGGTCAGGGGCGTCTTACCGCCTGAGACAGATAATGTCTGACTATAGGCAAGATTCACCGTACCATCAGATAAGGCCGTCGTGGTCACGGATATCGCTGAGTAGACCAGTATGGAGAGGGCCCGGCTCGCCACTGCCCCGTTCGCATCTGTCACCTGCACCGTAAAATTAAATGTCCCGGAGGCTGATGGCGTACCGCTGATCCCACCGCTCACACCGTTTAACACCAGCCCTGTGGGCAGGCTCCCCAGTGTGATACTCCATGTGTAGGGCGTCTTCCCGCCACTGGCTGCCAGTGTCTGGCTGTAGGCCGCATTCACGGTACCGTCAGATAGCGCCGCAGTCGTCACACTCACGGCGCCATAGATCGTGATCGTGAAGTCCTTCGTCTGCGTGGAGAGATTGCTATCGGTTACCTGCACGGTGATGGGATAGCTCCCGGCCAGAGCCGGCGTACCGCTGATCACACCGGTCGAACCGTTAAGGGTTAGGCCAGACGGCAGGATCCCCACTGTAATGGCCCATGTGTAGGGGGACTGCCCTCCTGAGGCAGCAAGCGTGGCGCTGTATGATGCCGTCACCGTACCATCCGACAGGCTCGCTGTCGTTATCGTCAGTCCAGAATAAATAGTTATGGACAATGCCTGGCCTGTGGTCCTGCCACCGGAATCCGCCGCCTGCACCGTAAAGTTCCATGTGCCCGTAACAGTCGGCGTCCCGCTGATTACCCCGGTGCCGCCGGCAAGGCTTAATCCGGTCGGCAATGTCCCGGCGATCACACTCCAGTTGTAGGGGGTCTTACCACCACTTGCCACAAGCGTCTGGCTGTAGGCCAGGTTGATCGTCCCGCTGGCCAAAGCCGTTGTCGTCACAGAAAGCGGATTATACACCGCTATAGATAGCGCCTGATCCGCTGTTGCACCATTCGCATCCGTAGCACGGATAGTAAAGTTGCTCGTACCGGCCACCGTCGGCGTCCCGCTGATCCCCCCTGTACCGTTGTTGAGACTGAGACCTGTCGGTAGACTCCCCGATGGTATGCTCCAGTTGTAGGGCGTCTTACCGCCACTCGCTGATACCGTCTGACTGTAGGCCACTCCTACAGTCCCATCAGCAAGAGACGTTGTCGTTACTGAAATCGCAGAGTAGATCACGATGGACAATGCCCTGGAGGCCACAGCACCATTGGCATCTGTCACCTGCACGGTAAAATTAAATGTACCTGCTGCCGTCGGTGTCCCGCTGATTACGCCAGTACCACCGGCAAGGCCCAATCCAGTCGGTAGCGCCCCGGCTGTAATCGACCAGCTCAGCGGCGACTTGCCGCCGGAAGCCACAAGCGTCTGGCTGTAGGCAAGGCTCACCGTCCCATCAGAAAGCGCATTGGTGGTCATCGACAGGGCCGGATAGATCGTGATCGATAAGACCCGCGGCGCAGTGGCCCCGTTGGAATCCGTGGCCTGTACCGTAAAATTACTCGTACCGGCCACTGTCGGCGTACCGCTGATCACACCCGTACTGCCGGCCAGGGCGAGACCAGCCGGAAGGGCACCTCCTGACAGAGTCCATGTAAAAGGTGACTTTCCACCTGAAACCGTTAGTGTCTGGCTATAAGATGCATTCACAGTCCCATCAGCCAGACTGGTGGTGGTAATTGAAATGGCAGCATAAATGGTTATCGTGTAGGCCTGAGTGGCGACAGCGCCATTGGCATCAGTAACCTGAATGGTGAAATTGTATGTCCCTGAAGCAGTCGGATTACCGGTGATCGCCCCGGTTGAGGAATTGATGGTCAAACCGGTTGGCAACACCCCTGACGAGAGCCCCCATACCAGCGGATTTTTTCCACCACTTACATTTACCGTTGTACTATAAGCAGCGCCAACTGTCCCATCCGGAAGGGTGGTGGTTGTAATAGTTACTACCGCGTAGATTGTTATTGTCAATGCCTGTGTAGCCGTTGCACCATTAGCATCCGTAACCTGGGCTGTGAATGTGCTGGCACCTGAGGCAGTTGGGGTCCCGGTGATGGCGCCTGTAATGCTGTTTAAGGAAAGTCCGGCCGGGAGTGCTCCGCTGATGATACTCCATGTATAAGGTGTCTTGCCTCCACTGGATGCCAGTGTCTGGCTGTAGGCAAGATTCACAGTCCCATCCGGGAGGGATGTCGTGGTGATTGATATAGCGGAGAATATGGTAATGGACAATGCCCTTGTAGCGGTGGCCCCATTGGCGTCTGTCACCTGCGTCGTAAAATTACTCGTACCAGACACTGAAGGTGTCCCGCTGACAACCCCGGTAGAGCTATTAAGACTCAGCCCCGATGGCAGAGTCCCTGCAGTAATGCTCCATGTGTACGGGGTCTTACCGCCTGACGCCGTGAGGGTCTGGCTGTACGTTGCATTAACAGTTCCGTCCGTGAGACTGCTGGTAGCAACACTTATCGCACTGAAGATGGTGATCGAAAGATTCTTGGTGTTGGTCACAAGATTATTGTCTGTAACCTGAACTGTAATCGGATAAGTACCCGATGCTGTTGGGGTTCCATTGATCAGCCCAGTCGAAGGATTGAGTGATAATCCAGGAGGTAATGCCCCTAATGTAATACTCCAGGTATAAGGCGTCGCTCCTCCGGTAGCCGTCAGTGTCGTATTGTATGCCAGGCTCACTGTCCCGTCAGGCAATGCGGCAGTCGTAATGGCCACTCCGGAATATATGGTTATTGACAGTGCTCTGCTCGCTATCTGACTGTTGGCATCTGTTACCTGAACAGTAAAGTTCGATGCCCCCGTGGCGGTCGGCGTCCCGCTGATCACCCCTGTACCCGGATTTAATGTAAGCCCTGCCGGAAGACTTCCGGATGTGATACTCCATGTATAGGGAGTCTTACCCCCTGTGGCAGATAATGTCTGACTGTAGGCAACGCTAACCGTCCCATCTGCAAGCGCAGTAGTGGTTATCGAGAGGGGGCTATAGATTGCAATCGAAAGTGCCTGAGTTGCCACCGCGCTGTTAGCATCCTGAACTTGAATTGTAAAATTAGAGGTCCCGGTTACAGATGGGGTGCCACTGATAACGCCTGTGCTGGCATTCAGGGAAAGACCTGCGGGAAGACTGCCGGCTATAATACTCCAACTATAAGGTGTCTTGCCGCCTGTGGCCGATACCGTCTGGTTGTAAGCCGCCCCTGCTGTGCCATCGGGCAATGACGTAGTCGTTATGGAGATGGCGCTATATATCATAATGGAAAGGGCTTTGTCATTCGTTGCATTGTTGGAATCTGTCACCCTCACTGTAAAGTTTGAGGTACCTGCTGTCGTTGGAGTACCGCTGATGACTCCCGTGGAAGCGTTCAACGAGAGACCCGCTGGCAAAGAGCCTGTGAGGATACTCCATGTAAGGGGTAATATACCTCCGGAGGCTGTCAGGGTAGCAGAATAAGAGGCACTTGCTGTCCCATCAGGGAGGAATGCCGTGGTAATGGTCGGAACAGTTGCCTCACCCGTTGCAAACTCGGAGAAGGATGTGACATTGCCACAGACCTTATTGTTCACGGTATCTACAGGTCCTGAAGTCCTGTCAACCCAGGCACTGGTCTCATAATGGAGCAGTTTCACCCTGCTTTCGTTACCGAGGTACTGGGCCTCATTATAGGTTATACAGATGGAAACCGTCCCTGTATACGCTGCCGTCGTACTGATATCATAATATGTAGGGGTTATGTATCCGGACGGCATAGGAGTGCCTGTTGGATTCTGCTGTGCAGAGGTAGTACCGACACCGGTTACTGTTGTAAAGGTAACCTCAGTAGAAGTGATCGGTGATACCAAGACATTACTGCCAGCCGGTGTGTTATAGAAATTAATTGTAGCCGTATTTACAAGGTTAATGGTTCCATTAGCAATTGCACTGATAACAGAATCGCCCGGCGTTGAAGACCTTACAGTCCCTGTAATCTGCCCGTTTATGGCAGTTGTCCCTGCCGGCTGGGTTATTGTATCTGCTGCACCACGAGATGAAGAAAGGGTTACTGTTGCCCCGGCAACGGGATTATTCGTATTATCCTTTACTGTAACAGTCACTGTAGAAACAGAGACGCCATCGGCATAAACAGGAGAGGTAGCTGCAATAACACTGTTCGTAGCAGAGGCTATATCCCCTATTGGTACAGCACTGGTCTGGTTAGAGTTTGCCGACTCCTGCGTCCCGTCATAGGCCCGGATGACATAGTAGTAAGTCGTCCCGTTGGTCAATCCCGTGTTATCTGTATAGGTCGAAGTCGTATTGTTGGTGATCGTGGTGACCAGCGTACCGTAGGGGCCTCCTGATACTATACCCCGGTATAGCCTCTGCTGGGTCACATCACTGGACGCAGAAAGCGTCCAGTTCAGAACGATCGCACCACCATTATCACCGGCTACATCGGCTGCTAATAGTGTAGTTGGTGCACCTGGTGCCGTGTTGTCAATTGGCACTGCACTCGCCTGGTTGGAGTTACCCGACTCCTGTGTCCCGTCATAGGCCCGGATCACATAGTAGTAGGTCGTGCCATTGGTTAATCCCGTATTGTCTGTATAAGTCGAGGTCGTGTTATTGGGGATCGTGGTAACCAGTGTGCCGTAAGGACCGCCGGTTGCCGTACCCCGGTATATCCTCTGCTGTGTTACATCCCCTGCGGTAGATAGCGCCCAGTTCAGCACGATCGCACCACCATTGTCCCCGGCTACATCGGCCGCTAATAGTGTGGTCGGTGCGGCTGGCGCTGTGTTGTC
>JACRHF010000042.1 GCA_016217665.1 Nitrospirota bacterium
AATAAGACCGGTGATAAAACCTCCGAATGTGATGTTCCCTACCGTGCGGTGGAGATTGAGCGGCATCCATGTATAGTTGTTGATAGCCTGCCACAGTGTGGCGGTGGCCAAAGGCCTTGGCGGGGTATTCATAAAGGAGGTCGGCGCATTGATGGCAAACATGGTTGCCAGCCCAAAGAGGTTTAACAAGATCCCCACGGCTAAGTGGCGTCCCTTCTTCTCCTTCCAGATATCCCAGGTATACCAGTAGGAATAGAGGGTCACTGTCTCACCGATAAACAGGAGCGGATAGATAATGGCCACCATCGGGAAAAATCGTCTGATCATATAAGCGGTGATCTCAGGGTAGAGGCCGACGAGCACCAAAATGGCAAAACCTCCGAACAGGGCGGTAAGACTGTAGGCAATAGAAGTGACCTTGGTCACCTCCTTGGCCAGTCGGTCATAGCGGGCATCCTTTGTCCTCATGCCGATAAACTCACAGATGACTACAAAGATGGGCGCCCCCAGGATAAAGGCGGCAAAGAGGAGATGCACCTGCATCACAATCCAGACCACCTCCCTGTTCCCAATGCCAAGTTCCACCGGCGGGAGTTCAGGCACCTGGGCATAGGCAAGTATCGGGAGCAGGAGCAGGGGAATCATGGGTCCCCCTATCTTCCACCGAGAGATTATCGTATTCATGCTACTGACCTTTCCCTCCCTGAGAGAAGGTACGCGAATACGCGATCACCTGCCATATCTCTTCTTCAGATAGCTTCTCCTTCCACCCTGTCATCGCTGTATCAGGCACCCCCTCCGAAACCCGCCAAAACCAGTAGCCGTCAGACCACTTACCCACTAGCGATGCATCTCTAAAATCCCTCGCGCCGGTAAGTACAGGGAGCCCCCCCATTCCATGACAGGCCGCGCAGTTGACATCCATGTTCTTTCTCCCCTCATAGAGTTCCTTTCCTTCAGCAATGACCTTCTCATCTGTCCACCACCCCTCGGGAATATGCTTATCCGCAAACGCAGCCGGCACCTCCGGGATCTTCACTTCCCCCCCGGTCTTTGCCTCTTCCTTTTTTGAACAACCTGCAAAAAATAGCACCGCCATCAACAGGACTACGAGAGAAAAGAGCCTTTCAGACCTCATACGCACCTCCTCTGGATCAGTAAGTTAGTCCTTTCACCCTTGATAAAGGAGACCATCACGTCTGCAACAGTCCTGTAAAAATGGCTCTCACTATATTTATAGATATCGTTCCTCAGGTCCTCTACCCAATCAAGATGACCTGAGACAAAACCGGCTCTTGACTCTTCCTCAAGATTCTCACACAACAGGGAGGCGTATTCCAGGAGAAGTGAGATGTGGTCAGGGGTATCTTTATAGATCTCAGGGATCTCTATCCCGGCCATCCCGTACCTCTTTTTCATCTCAATGGCCGGATCTCCCATGATATATCCCTTCTCATCCTTCCCCTCCTTCCATGCCTTATAAACAGACTCCACAGGCACGACATAAAGGGGAAAAAAGAGAGAATAATAGGCCTCTCTTAACCTGTGATATACATTCAGCATAGCCTCGTCTTTCCCGATTATTGGCCCTATCACCGGCCCTATCGTCGGCCCCATCATCAGGTTGTCCCCTCTCAGCCCTTTCAGGGTATCCGGAAAAACAGGAATATTTAATCCCATCAATCCCTCTGCAATCACTTCATATAACCTCCCCGTTGCCACATCTTCAGCAAATTCCAAACACGGTTCCTTAAAACATTCCGAGAGCATCGCATAAACAGCACTCTCTCTGCTGCTGTAACGCAGGCTAAAGCCTGCGGCTGCCTCTTCACTCTTCTTACTAGTCACTATTCAGCGCCTCTACTGCATCTGTTTCAGCCGCTGCTCTAAGTCCTGGCCTACAGTTATGGGCAGCCTCTTCTTCTTCCCAGCATGGGTATCATAGAAGTTGTACTCATCAAGACTTGGCGCATGCTTTCGCTCCGGATGCGCGATATACCCGGGCCAGTTGACATCTTTTTCGAAGTCCGGATACCCATAGAAAATCTGCCCCTCTACGCCAGGTTTATTCTCATGGCATTTAAGGCACCTCCCCGGCTTGAACAGCAAGGCCGACTCCCCATCCGAGATAGCGGACCGCCTTGACTCAATAAGGGTATCCACATCACGGGAGAACTCTTCAGCCGTCCTCGGTATGCCTATGGGCACATCCGTTGTTTTGGCCTTTTCCCCTTTCTTCTGTGCAATGGAATCGGTCACCCAGGTTATTGCTCCTATAAAGATTAAAAGAAGAACCACGTATAATGTCCTTTTCATAGTCCCCTCCCTTACTAATCCCCCCATCCCCCCTTTATTAAAGGGGGGTAAGGGGGGATTCATTACCCCACCGGATTAAGTTCCTCTGATGCCCCGACCCGGAATGCCTTTATATCAAAGGGCCATTCCGATGAGTACGTCTCATCAGGGTCATTCAGCGCATTGGCCATGCGTACCGGCCTCGGTTTGAGGATGATGTTACTCGGCCCCATCCCGAATTTGTCTATATTCAGGATCTCCCTCCCCTCCCGCTTTACCCGTGCCAGAAGCTCATCCCTCAGCCCAAAATCCAGGGCACGGTTAGGACAGGTCATCACGCAGGCGGGCCTGTTCCCCCCGGGGGCATCCGGGTCCCGGTCAAGCTTGTGGACACAATAGGTACACTTATCCACCACATGATAGCCATGCTTGTTTTTATGCGGGGAAAGCCGAAGCGCCCCATACGCACAGGCATAGACACACATCTCATCCCCGACACATTTATCCGGGATGATGATAACCACACCATCCTCTCTCTTTTCTATCGCCTTATTTTCCACAGGACAGGCGGCAATACAGGCCGGCCTTTCACAGTGCTGGCAATTCATGAAGACCGGGTACATCGCCGGATTCTTGGTCTGGTCAGGCCCGATAAGGATCACGTCATTCCTCTGCCACTGAGAGCCCACATGGTTCTCCAGCTTACAGGCCACCACACAGGCCCTGCAGAAGATACATCGCTCGCCATCTATCAAGAATGCATATTTCTGTGCCATTGGACTCCCTCCTATACTTTAGTCACCTTGCAGAGCTGGCATTTATACTCGTTCTGGCCCGAAAGGGTGTCATAGTAGTGCTCAGTCAGGACATTCACCGTATCCCATGCCTTCCCTCCGATATCTTCATGGACCTTCTGCCGGTTCCCGAAGGTATGGGGGACAAATACTGTATCCTCCTGAATGCCGTCCCATACCATAACCGGCCCGGTGAGCGATCCCCTCTGGGTCTCCACCTTCACCATATCGCCGCTCTTCACCTTTAATTTGGCAGCCATCTTGGGGTGCATCTGGACATAGCGATCCTTGCATATTTGTGAAAGGCTCCAAGACCAGTGGGAAATCGAGTGAAACACGCCCACACCGGGCCTTCCTGTGGTAAGCTGGATGGGATATCTTTTCCTGATTTCCGGATCCGGTTTTACCCCAATCTCCACCTTATGGACAAGATTGCCCCCGGCGCTATTCGAGACAGAGGGTGACTTCACGAATTCATTCAGATACTTAATGGTCGGAAGTCCGGCCATGGACTCCGGGGACGTGTAGAACTCCGGAAGGGCCGAGTGTCCGATGGCCTTCATCCTATCATCAAACTCTTTGGTATAGATAATCACCTTATCGATGTCATTGGGGAACCTGCGGCCATTGGGGAATTTCTCATTGGCCCAAAGGAGCTTCCATGCAGGGTCATCTAAGAACATCACACTGACCCCAGGGTGCTGTCCATCCTCTGCCAATTGGTCACGCCTCAGGACCTTTGCGGCAGGGTGATCCATCGGCGGACAGGGCGCCTTCAACATATGCTTCGGGGCCAGATTGATCATCCTGTCGGCCGTCATTCCGCCGGACCAGGCACCGCCATTTTTTGCACAGATCTCGTTCCAGAAGTAGCGTTTATCCTGCCACCACCTCGGATCCCAGTTCCCTGTCCAGTATTCAGGCGGATTCTTTTTGTCCAATTTTGCCATATAGCCGGCTAACTCTATCCATACCTGAAGCTCTGATTTGGTCTCACCGATCGGGTCAACCGCCCTTTCCCTGAACATCAACGCCCTGTCAAGCCTCCTGTGGACATGGTCAAATTCATAGAATGTCTGGGTCGGGAGGATGTAGTCGGCATACTCTGTATCCTCCTGGGGAAAGAGGTTGAAGCTTACATAGGTGACATCCGGGTTCATCAGGGCCTTTTTTACCATTGCCGTATTGGAGTTCTGTGTTGTCATATTCCCCTGGTAGAAGATCATACGAAGCTTATAGGGTTTCCCCTCATTGATCGCCCTCACGAAGAAATCGGGTTGAGGCGGAAGGCCTGCCTCTGTGATCGCCGGGCCACCCTTGATCGGGGGGAAGGAGACACCGACGCCGGAATTATGCATCGCCACATGGCCCCCGCCGGGGACTCCGAGGTTTCCGGTAACGGCCGTCAGGAATATCAACACCCGCTCGCAGTCCACTGCGTTGACGTGGTGATTGATCCCGGCGTTTGTGATGATGGCCGCTGGTTTGGTCGTGGCATAATCCTTAGCAATCTGTTGAATCGACTTTGCCGGGATGCCCGTGATCCCTGCAGCCCACTCAGGAGAATAGTCCTTCGCATTCACGAACTTTTTTAACTCATCGTAGCCGGCGACCCATTTGTCCACAAAGTCACTGTCTATGAGATTGTTGTTCATGATATAGTGCAGCATCCCGTAGGCCAGGGCCATGTCCGTACCGGGCTTGATGGGAACCCACACCTCTGCTGAAAGGGCGGTTGCGGTCATCCTCGGGTCCACGACAACCCACTTCGACTTTACGATCTCCTTTCTCCGCCGCATCCAGGCATGGGTCAGGGGGTGTGACTCCGCATCATTGACACCAAACCACATAACATACTTGCTATCCCCCAAGTCATAAGTGCCGGTAATAGGATCATAACTAAACCCATTGGTCTGAGACCCTTTGCCAAGGATTAATCCCTGGGCGATCCCCCCGGCATCATTGCAGATGTACCCCTCATGGGTGGTGTTGGGGCTCCCGTACATGTGCATAAACCGGAACTGCGGAGCGCCGTTGTCCCTTGAGACCCTGTCTGTCGTCTTGGCCGCCACTGCCTTGGCCCCCTCCGGTGAGTTGTCCCTGATATCTACCAACTTTTGCGCGATCTCGGTAAATGCCTGGTCCCAGGAGACGGGCTCAAACTTCATGCTGGGTTTCGGCCCTACCCTCTTCATGGGCCTGGTAATGCGGTATTTATTGTAGAGGAGCTGGACAATGCCGATCCTCCCTTTGGCACATACGCCTCCTTGTTTCCCTTCAACTCCCCCTGCGGCCTGGATGGGGTTATCAGGATCCCCATAGACATTGATTGCCCTTCCGTCCTTTACGTGAACCATGTGCCAGCAGGCTGACGGGCAGAAGGAGCAGCCGCTCCTGACCACCCTGTCCGCCACTAATCCATCTTCCGGCCTCCAGACCACCCTCTCAGTAAAGGGAAATTGTTCGAAGGTCGTCCCCTCTTTCCAGTTATGCATAGCAAAGGCATTCTCGACAAGACCCAATTTATCAGAAAGTAGCAGGGCACCCCCTCCAATCGCTGTCGTCTTTAAAAAACTCCTCCTGCTGAATGTGATCTTTAATTTTTCGCTTCGCTCAACGCAAGCGCTTGCTTCATTTAGCTTCATCATTTCTCACCCCCCTTTAAACAATGAAATATTTTTGAGAAGATCCTTGGCGCTGTCTAATGCTGTTAGATGCTACCGCAATAGGCGTACCAACATAAGTAGTGCCGGAGAGGAGACTCACCACCGGGTCACTTAACCGGTTAAATTAAAAAGGTTTTCTCACGAAACAGTTGCCGATGAGGCATCAACGGCATGGCAGGTATCCTGAATCATTTATGGGAACAGATGTCCAAAATCAGAAGAGAAATCCGACATCTATTCCCTATTTTTAAAATCTCCTTTGTTCAATCCATATTCCTTCATCTTTCTTTGCAACGTCTTCATATCCAGGTGAGAGGCCTTGGACGACTCTGTAATACTCCCCTTGCATCTCTGCAGGAGCTTTACAAAATAGACCTTTTCATACTCTTTGATGAGCTGTTCCTTGGCCCTTTTAAAGGGAAGGTCCTCTGGCAGGGGCTCCACGGTTTTCGCCTTTTTCCTTGGGTCATCCGACAGGTCAATATGGGTAATGGCATCCCCTTTTGCCATGATAATGGCCCGTTCTATCAGATTCTCAAGCTGGCGGACATTGCCTGGCCAGTCATAGGCCATCATCTCCGTGAACACCTCTTGAGAGATTACCGTAATATCTCTGTGAAGCATCTGGGCATATTTCGAAAGGAAGTGCTTCGTCAGCAACGGAATGTCTTCCTTCCTCTCCCGGAGAGATGGCAGTCTTAATGGCACCACATTCAGCCGGTAGTACAGATCCTCCCTGAACCTCCCCTGGGCGACCTCCTCTTCTAAGTTCTTGTTCGTGGCGGCAATGATCCTCACATCCACTGGTATCTGTCCATTCCCCCCTACCCTTTCAATGAACCTTTCCTGTAATACCCTCAGGAGCTTGACCTGTGTGGCAGGTGACAGGTCACTGACCTCATCCAGAAAGAGGGTCCCGCTGTCCGCATACTCAAACTTCCCGATCTTCTGTTTTAAGGCCCCTGTAAATGCCCCTTTTTCATATCCGAAGAGCTCGCTCTCGAGGAGGGTCTCTGGCAGTGCCCCGCAGTTCAGGCTCACAAAGGCCTTTTCCCTCCGCCTGCTGTTGAAGTGAATCGATTTTGCAACCAGCTCTTTACCGGTCCCTGTCTCGCCCCGGATCAATACAGTGACATCCGTATCTGCCACATCCGAGATCAGGTCATAAACCTCCTGCATTTTCGGGTTCTTCCCGATGATGTTCCCAAAGCTGTACCGTTCCTCCACCTCTTTTCGCAAGACCCTGATCTCATCAACAAGGCTCTGTTTCTCAAGGACATTCCGGACGATGAGGACAAGCTCATCAGGCGGAAATGGTTTTGTGATATAGTCACTGGCGCCCTTCTTCATGGCATCGACTGCGGTTTCGATACTCCCATAGGCAGTCATCACAATAAAGGCCGTATCCGGATACTTACCCCTCACTGAGACTAAGAGTTCAAGGCCAGTCATATAGGGTATTTTAAGATCACTGATGACCATATTAAACCTCTCCGCCTCAAGGATCCTCAGGGCATCTTTCCCATCCGTGGAGACCTCCACCCCGTGCCCCTCTTTCTCCAATCTTCGTTTGACCTGCCGGGCAAAGGCCTCCTGATCATCCACAACCAGGATACGGCTCTTCATTCCACCCCCCTTCTGGATACGCCCTCTTTTCCAGGAACTCTCGTGTTAATAGACGGTACAACAGGCGGTACAACAGACAGCACACCAGACAGCACACCAGGCAGAACAACGCGAAAGACACTCCCCTCCCCGACCTCACTCTCGGCCTCTATCCGTCCGCCATGGGCCTCCATAATCCGGTAGACCAGGGCCAAACCTAAGCCAGTCCCCTCAGTTTTCGTTGTGAAAAAGGGGCTGAATATCCTTCCCATGTTTTCCCGGGGAATACCGCACCCTGTATCCGAAAAAATGACCTCGATCCCTTGCCCCTGACCCTCTGAACCCTGACTCCTGGCTTCTATCTTCAGGGCCCCGCCGTCCGGCATGGCCTGCAGGGCATTCTTGATGATGTTGTGGAATACCCGCTCTATCTTTACGGTATCTATATTCACTGCGGGAAGTTCAGGGTCTATATCTCGGAGGATCTTCACCTTACTCCTGTCTATCCCCTCTTTTAAGTTTAAGAGGGAGGCATCCAGCACACGCCAGACCTGCGCAGCATATCTCTGCAGTTCCACCTTTCCGGTGTAGTTGAGCAATTCCGTCACTAAGCAATTCAGATTCTCAACACCTTTCAGGATATTATCCAGGGCCTCGTCCCTCTCCTCTGCATCCATGGAGTCATCCTTTAAGGCATACGCCCCCATCATCACCCGCGCGAGCGGATTTCTGATTTCGTGGGCCATCGCCGCTGCAAACTCCCCGATATCCGACAACCGCTTAGAACGCTCCATCTCCTGTCTCATCTTCCTCTCTTCGCTCAGCAAGTTCTCAAGATGTTTATTGGCGTCCGTGATCTCGTTAATCCGTTTGACCAGCTCTGTGGCCATATGGTCAAAGGCCCTTGCCAGTTCCCCTATCTCTCCGCCTGAGGTTATCTCCATCCTTTCCGCCAACCTGCCCCTGCTTAATGCATTGACATGGTACATCAGCCTCTTTAAGGGCCTTGTGACACGCTCGGCCAGGACGATCCCTGTAACCACCCCTAAAAGGCTCAGGATGAAGGTAGCAACCAGCAGATTAAACTTTATCTCTGCATCGGCCTCCTTGAGGACAAACAGGCTGAGAGAGACCGCCACCATGAGGATGATCAGCACCAGCATCCCTGAGATCTTACTTCTCAGGCTCATCTTTGAGGATATTTTAGCCAGAAACATAGGGCCTCCCTGATCTTTACAATGACAAAGAGGTAACAGGCTGGATACAGATGTTTATTTTACCCTAATAGAGGAAAAAATTAAAGGGAAAAGTAATCGAGCATTCTGGTCATGGAGAACGGAGACGGGTCGCAGACACGGTATTCGCGAAGAAGAGGAGTATGGCGACGACGTTCAAGAGCCCTCCCCACTGCCTCCCTGGAAACCAGCCTGCCAAGTCTCCGGCGACACGCGCCATCAGGGTGATATGCAGCAGGATCAGGTGGAGATAAAACCTGGGTTTGAATGAAATGGAGACGCCCAGCACCGCGGGAAAGATGATCGGGGCATGGCCGAAGATCATCACAAAGACAAAACCCAGAAAGATGGCATGGAGGATGGCGTCATAGCGGGCCCCGCCTACGATGCCGCCATAGCGCAGGGCCATCAGGCCGCTGAGGGATAACCAGGCATAGCCGGAGAGGAGGCAGAGGGCGATAAACCGGGGAAGCCCCGCCTGCCGGACTGTTCTTCTGGCAATGTCGTACCGGAACAGCCACAGGGCCATGGCGATCATTCCTGCACCGGTCAGCCGTATCCCGGCATCAAAAGAGAACCCTGCCAAGACAATCCCGGATAAGATGACAAGGGTGGTCGCCAGAAAGGAGGCCCGGCTCCCTAAGGAGGGTTGAAGCATCCGGGAGAGCTCAAGCCGCTCCCCTGTAATCGTCAGTACCAGAAACCCGGCCCACCAGAGGACCACAACGTATACCGGCAGTCCAAGGAGCCAGAGGAGATTCCCGGCAAACCATAAGAAGGCCCCTAATCCCATAATGAGGGTATGGAGCGCCGCCTGCAGGCGGAAGATGGCCACAAAGATAAACACAAGGCTCAGACTCCCTAAGGTGATCAGGATGACTCCGGATGGGAAATGGAGACCCGTGATCAGGAAGATGCCCCCCGCACCCGTTAGGAGGGGCGCCAGATACGTCCAGCGATGTTTCATCGCCACGGCCCTCTCCAGGCTGATGACAGTCCCCAGAAAACCTGAGATCATCAGCGGGCCATGGAGGACAGACAAGTTGACAAATGCCGGTGGCATACCCCACCCGAGACGCATGAGCCCACCGGCAAACGCGGCAAGAAGGGAGAGCATCCCCATCAACATCAGCGGCAGATGGAAACGGAGCTTATCAGCCATTTCCTTTAACCCCCAGATACTCTTTCAATGCGACGGCATTGTTATGCCTGATATCCTTAGCACCAAACAAGAGGGGCACATGACCACGATTAGCCGCATCCAGAAGCGGCCTCCAGACATCAGGCATCTTGTCCAACTCTGCAAAGTAGCGGCGCCGAAACTCCTCCCATTTTGCCGGATCATGTCCGAACCATTTCCGGAGGGAATCACTCGGGGCCGCCTCTTTCAGCCAATCGGTCAGATGAACGGCGTCCCGTTTTATCCCCCGCGGCCAGAGGCGGTCCACCAGAAATCGGGCGCCGTCACCGGTCTCAGGCTTATCATAAACCCGCTTCACCTTGATCATGCTGACACCCACTCCTGCTCATCGAATTTCCTTTTTAATCTCCTTCCAATCTGTTACCAGGATCGTCTCTTTCAGTTTACCTTTATACTCAGACTGCCTCTTCTTCTCAACCAGCAGGAATGTCCTGATCCCTTCTTTCTGCAAGGGATCCGCCTCATCGCCTGCAGTCACGATGGCCCCCTTGATATTCCTTTTCCGATCTGCCAGGACCTTGTTGAGAGGGGGCATGCCGTTATCTCCTATCAGGATGGGAGAGACCGGGAACTTATTTTGATAAAGCCACGACCGTATCCCGGCTACCTGCGCCAAGTCTCCGCGATATAAGTAGACGATATGGAACCGCTTTGAGAGGGCCGACAGGATGTCAACAGCCCCTTCCATCGAGCGCCTCTCGCCATCTTTTTTTATCTGGCCTATGAAAGGGAATCTAATCTCTTTCTGTTTCTCTCTCAACGCCTCAACACTGACTAACAGCAACTGCCGTGACAGATTCCATACCCCGATGAGAAGCTCTCCCTCTTCGGCGGAATAAGCGGATGCCGCACTAAGCCTCACGCGTATCTTGTGCATCCCTTCACTCAGGGGCGTATATCGTACAACACCAATCCCATCCCCTCCGGTAAGGGCAAGACCCAGGTATCTGTCCCCTTCTGTGAACTCGATACGTTCTCCGCCTGCAGGGCGCTCTACAATCTGGAATTTCTTTGCGATCACCTTTGCCTGCGGCCAGACCTCGATCCCCGGCGATGTGATCGTATCATAGGGGATGATGATGGCAGGGGTCTTATCCTCAGCATGGGCAGGAAAAGGGGACAGATTTATTTTCCAGCCTGTCAGCATAATAGCCAGAAACACTAAGAAAATAAATCTGTCCCCTTTTCCTTTCATTTTCTTCATACAGTTAGGTTAGCAGATAATCGAAGTCAGACTTTGAGACCGATAATCCCCTTTTCCCCTGCGTAGAATCTTCCATGACCGCCTTGTACAGCGAAAGCTTCTTTTTCTTTAGCTCCATCATCTTCTCCTCTACCGTATGACGCATCAGGATCCTCATGATGGAGACCTTGTTCTTCTGGCCGATCCTGTGGGCCCTGTCCGATGCCTGATTCTCAACCGCAGGATTCCACCACGGGTCAAGATGAAAGACATAGGAGGCCCGGGTCAGGTTAAGCCCCTGGCCCCCTGCCTTCAGGCTCAATAGAAATATCGAGGCACTCTCTCCACCCTGAAAATCTTCGACGAGCCCCTTCCTCTTCCCTACAGCCGTCGAACCATCGAGCCTGCAAAAAGACAATCCGTTCTTCTTCAAGTCCTCTTCCAGGATATCCAGGAAGGATGTAAACTGGGAGAAGACAAGGGCGCCGTGACCCTCCTCCTGCAGCTCTTTCAATTTATCCATGAGAAACTCTATCTTGGGGGATGGCTCGTTCACAGACGGATCAACCAACTTCGGGGAGACGCACAATTGTCTTAACTTTAATATCGCCGTCAGGGCGATAATCCTGGCCTGCGCCAGGGTTTTCCTCTCATAGGCCTCATCAATAGTAGACCGGACCATCTCAACCGTCTTCTTATAAAGGGCCTTCTGTCTTTCGGTCAGCTCCAGATAGATATCCGATTCGATCTTGGGCGGGAGTTCTTTCAATATCTTCTCTTTGGTCCGCCTCAATACAAAGGGTCTTGTCCTTCTGAGGATCATCTCAAGGGAGGGAGAGGTCTCCAGTTTTATCTGTGACTTTAAAACATCATAGTCCCCTAACAATCCGGGCAGGGAGAGATCCAGGATAGAGTAATATTCCCCAAGATGATTTTCAAGCGGGGTCCCTGTCATCGTCAATTTAAAATATCCCTTGAGCTGTCTCACGGCCCCGGTGGTATCGGCATAGATATTCTTGATGGCCTGGGCCTCATCAAAGATGATAACATGAAACGGGATATCTTTGAGCCTCTCAATATCCCTGCGGACAAGCCCGTAGGTGGTCAAGACGACATCGCAATCCTTAAATTCCGCACACCTCTCCTTCCCCGTGTAGAAATGTATCTCTAATCCTGGATAAAACTTTTTGATCTCATTCTCCCAGTTAAAGAGGAGGCTTGGCGGAAGGACTACAAGATGGGGGCCTTCGACAGGACCCACCGGCTTCACCTTTCCCTCTTTTATCCCGGCTAAGAGGCTGATCGCCTGGATGGTCTTCCCAAGTCCCATATCATCGGCAAGGCAGGCGCCCAATCTGTGCTCATAGAGAAAGGCTAACCAGTAATACCCCTCCTTCTGATAGTGCCTCAACGTAACCTTAAGTTTTGAAGGGAGGGGCCTCTTCTCTATCTTCTCAAACCGGCTCAGGCGCTCCATCAATTCTTCGTCTTCCTTAGAAAGCCTGACCTTGACCCCTTTATTCCTCAGATAGATCCAGTCCAGTATCTTAAGACGGGGCACCTGGACAATCTCTTTTGCCTCATTCCCGGAGGTCTTGTTCTCGTTATAGATCGCCGCGATTGAATTCAGGATCTCCTGGGAATTGGAGTCCACGATCCGGATAAAGCCCGCACCCTCTACCACGCCATTCTGGTTCAATATCCTCTGCCATGCGGCATCGTCAATCAATTCTCCGTCACACCTTATCTCAGGCCTGACCTCAAACCAGTCAATCCCCCGCTCCCGTCTGCAATCAAAAGAAAAATCCCATGTGGATGTCTTAACAGGCCTCCCTTGAAAGAAGAGGGGGATATGATGTTCCTGCAATCTTGAATAGAGGGCAGGGAGATGCCGGTATAGATCTCCGGCAGATACCGTCATCGCGTCGTGTGTTCCCATTTCTCTGAATATATCAAGACCGAAGATCTCAAACGGGATGGTATAAAGCTGCGCCTCTTGTTCCCTGTTGTTGTTAATCAGGTACCATTTGCCGTCATACGGGTGGAGTCTGTATGTCTTTTGATTGAGCATCAAAAAGGCCCCATTTAAGAGCCTCTTTGCCTCAGTCCTCAGTGCGCGTTTATTGAAATCACCCTCAGACAGGGATTCCCTGATCGTCTTTTCTGCCTCGTTTTTCGTCCCGACAGACAGCAATTTCAGAAAAGACTTGATCAGCACCGAACGTCTCTTTTTCGCCTTTAAAGGGGTGGACATGAACTGGCCCTGTGCCATAGCCGGGAGGAAATAAAAAAAGGCCTTCGTGGTGGATCCCGTGAATTCACCGAGATTACAATCAACCTTTAAGACCATCTTGCCCTCTTCCCTTTCATGCTCCCCGATGGTCATACTGTAATCCTGCACCGCCGTCCCGTGAGAGACAGTCCCCTCGTCCACACTCAATAGGAGATCATGATTCAAGTGATCCCTGTACTCTTCAAAAATCATAAACTGGTTATGCTGAAACCATTCCATTGGAATATTTACAGGTTTAACAAGGCCGTCATCAAAACCTCCATCATCATAAAACCCATCATAAAGTTCATCATCATCCATGACCTGGGCAGCATGTTTTAAGACATCCATGAACTGCCGCCACAGGAACCACCCCTTCGTATCCGGCAGGATGCCTAATCGCCTTGCATCAATATCTACGACAAAATTCTCTCCCAGGAGGTATGGCCTCTTGCACGCCTCCTTGTCAAAGATACAGAGCCTGTTGAGTGTCACCATCCCATTTTGGGAATTCAGCCCTGTCCTGGAAGTAAAGACAAGAGACGGGTCCCATTCCACGGGGACCTTCTCGCCCTGAATCTTTAAAAAGAGCGGATAGATATTCCCGTGCTTCTGCAGATATTCGAGGAGTGTCTTAGAGGGATTGTAATAAAAACTGCCTGCCTTAGCGATCCTCTGGAGTTCTGGGGGAAGGCCCCGGTATCCATGCGATGCGATGGGCCGGCCGTTTTGATGAACAGTGATCTCAAAAAAACCATTGTAATATTTCCTCTCCAGCACAATGGAGCACAGCCTTTCCCTCATCACAGAAGGTAGAGGCGTATTATTTTCATGGGACAGAAGGCCTGCCCTTAGGAAATCCCTGTATCCTTCACTCTGACTCCCTGTATGAAAGAGGTCGGGATTCAAGATGTTCTTAACCGTGGCTAAGGCACAGATCACATGTTTGCAGTGATTCTCCGGCTCCCAGGCAGGGCAACTGCACTCATAGCGAAGTCGCTTCCCTTCCATAAAGAAGGAGACGGAATAGAGGGAACTCCCCTCCACCTTAGCCGTCAAAACCGTATAGTCTTGAGACCAGGTGAAACGAGTCAGCCTTTGAGTCCTGTAATATTCAAGACCCCGGATAATGTATGGCTTGGGGCTTATATAATATATCTGCCCGGCTGGGAGTTCTTCCAGATGTCGAAGGATCTCATTTTCCTGCATAATTACAGAAACATCTCTGATGAAAGATATAGTCAATAAGGATTCCGTAATAATCTATCACGATTGATAAAAATTACAAGAGAAAAACATTATGATACTTAGCGAAATTCATTAGCGAAACTCCTGTTGACAGCAAAATCTCATCCTGCTACCTTAACCTCAGGAGAAGCAAATTCCTATTGCAGATTGCGCTAAAGGAGGTGTGTCTATGGCGGCATTCATGACGTTTTTCAACACCCAGGCCTATGCGTTGATGCGAATCGTGGTTGGATTCCTATTCTTGTGTCACGGTGCTCAGAAGCTTTTCGGTTTTCCAATGCCGATGCGCGGCGGAACGCCGGCGTTCATCACTTACATCGCTGGACCGATTGAACTCGTGGGTGGGACGCTCATCATGATCGGCCTGTTCACGCGATGGTCGGCTTTCCTCTGTAGCGGTGAAATGGCTGTGGCCTATTGGTTGGTGCACGGGACCAAGGCGCTGTTTCCGATCCAGAACGGCGGAGAGCTTGCGGCCTTCTACTGCTTTGTGTTCCTCTTCATTTCCACGCAGGGCGGTGGGATCTGGAGTCTGGATGATAGCCGGAAAAAGTCCGAGTAAGGAATCGTAAGGGGCCACGTCTTACAATGTCCCCAGTGCAAACACCCCATGAGGGACATTGCTTGCATTGAGCGAAGCGAAAACATTGCCTTCATCGAGGATGATCCGACCATTCAGAAGATCCTGAAGGGCCTGGGATTATGGGAGACCCTCTCCTACCCCGCACCATCCCCTATATATAAAGAAATAGTCTATGTGGATGAATCTTCCACACCGGTTCCTGTATAAGACATTTCCTTCTGTCTGAGGGGAATACAGGAAAAGTCTGTCTAAAAAAGGTAAAATCCTTTATCTTCGGGACCCTCTTCTCTTCCACCTCGCCCAGAAATTTCAGGGTCAGGTGCATCCCCTCAGGCCTTGTCCAGGAGACATCGGCGCCGGAGGCCCTCAGCCTCCCCTGAATCGCCGTCATCCCTCTTTTGATCTCCTCCGGTAATGTGATGGAAAAAAACATCGCATGGCCTGCTGCCTGCTGCCTGTTATCATATAGTTGCCGGCTCTTCCAATTGTCTCCTGATCATCTCCAGTGCAGCCTCAGACGTCTTTAGCTTGATCGCCTCCCTCTCCCCCCTGAACCTGAACTCACTACACTCTACACGAATCTCAGAGGATAATGCAATATAGACCAGTCCTACCGGGTTCGCGGCTGTCCCGCCGGTGGGGCCTGCG
>JACRHF010000044.1 GCA_016217665.1 Nitrospirota bacterium
AAGCTCAACTCGATCCACAAACCACGGCTCCTGCAACCCCAACACTTGTTTGTACAGGTCGGTATCTTGCATTGGTATTCCCTCCTTGGGAACCCATCATACAAAACTTACCGACCCACGGCAATTCCGGAAGGACCATAATTCTTGTATATTCATTCACTTTACAATGATTATACGTACCCGCATAATCTGCGGGACATCGGTCTCTGGTCAGTATAATACGCCTTTGATACGAAAGTTACAATCCCTCTAATCTCCTTAATCTCAGCCACTTGAGCCTTACAATCCTTGTTATCGTTGCGTCTTATACGAGTCAGTATAAGACCTACCGCTTCCTACTTAAAATCTACAGCGAAGAGGAAAGTTCCCAATTACTCGACTTTAGTAGGAGGAAGGAATGCGGGTCATGCCTTATAGGAACTCTGGCCTTCCTTCTTTAACTTCTTCGCAGCCTTCTTTTCTTTCATTGTCTTGGCCGCTGGCTTCTTGCTTTGTTTCTTACTGTCCCTGCTTTTGCTCATGCTATTCGCTCCTCGTGGTCAATGTTACGGTTGGCCTGCAACGCGATGGCCTTATTCTCTCATATCAATACTCGTAGCGCAAACAAAAACCACCCCTTCTCAACATTAAGCCGCCGGCAAGAAAAATTACCTATTACTATTTGAACGCTTGTATTATCCAGAAAGCATCAAGGTCGATTAGTACAGGATGAAGTTAACCTTGAACAACCGAGTCTCCAAGCACTCATAGATTCAAGATTTTTCTCTGATTTGCTTCAGCAGGGCATTCCAGATTTCTGTCAGTCCCATGAGCTGGGCCCATTCGGAAATATAGTTCTTGTCAATATCGAGTCCGCTGATTTTGAGAATACCGGTGATGTCGCAAAGCTGTTTCTTGGAAATGCTCTATACTGCGCCCTCTAATGATACTTCTATTTCTTCCTAAAATCCTATCCTCTTTTTATCCTTTTGAGAAGGCTCAATTAATCTTTTTATTGCATCGAAGACAACCTTGAAAGGTCTTTTTCTCAGCCCCATTTTCTCTTTATTGGATATCACAATTTGTGATTTCCAATTGTCCATCTCTTCTTTTGTTAACTGAAACATAAAATCTTCCGGAAATCGTTTGATATTTCTTAGAACAGCCTGATTTATTTCCCTGGTTTCGACACTATAAAGCATCGCCAGATCTCTATCCAACATTACCTTTTTATCTCTTATGATGAGTATCTTACTCTCTATCAGTGTCTGTGGTATAATCTCTGTGTCCTGCATGGTAATCTCCTCTCACTCTATCCTTCTCCCACAAGGGTAAAAGAACGAAGGTTCAAAAGGTAATGGCAGTCTATTTTATCACGGAGTTAGTTGGTTATAAAGTACATGTAGCAGGGGCAGAGTTGAAGGGCACTCGTATCTGATATAGTAAGGGATACTTCTGAACTCCGTTAAGGTTTTTCTCTGATCCGCTTCAGCAGGCATTCCAGATTTCTGTCAGTCCCAGACGCTGGGCCTATCAGGAAATTGGTTTTCTGAGGGGTACTGTAGCGGCATGGGTTTTGACTGTCAATAGAAATTTGGAAGTTTGTAGGAAAAGGGGACAGATTTAATTTCCTTAAGACATTTTTGCCAAAACCTCTCGACGTAGAAAATAAATCTGTCCCCTTTTCCTTTGTTAAAATGTTCTGTATCGGCAACGCCAGTCATCCCCTGTTCTATAGCGGAGAACGCCTTTATTCCCCGTTTCTTGAGCCCTTCTGCAATACGGACATCCACATTTTCATCAGTGTATATCTTTAATCCTGCCAATTTTTTTCTCCAGGAGGGACGGATGGGCCTTTTTAAGTGTCTTTATATCTTTGATTGTCTCTTTCCATTTTGTGTCAATTTCATTCTTATGTTCATAATAATAAGACAGGGCATCGTGAACCTGTGAGAGATTAAGATGGGGGAGTGTGACTATGATATCTTCAGGTGACATTCCCATGATTTCGTATCTAATGGCTATATCCAGGACACGAATGCCTGTACCCGCAATAACAGGCTCACCACCTCTAATTTTCTTATTGACCATGATGTAAGGATGTTTGACCTTTTTAACCGCTGTTTGCAACTATATCACCCCCTTTAGGTTTTTAATGATATAAGAAGATAGTACAAATCAAAGGCAAAAGCAAGGCAAGGGCGGATGTTAAGGGACCGAGCGGGTAACAGACCAGGATTGCCCCCCACCCCACAAAAAATTGACAACGCATACCAGTGTTGTTATAGTGAATTCGCTATCTTTTCTATTGAAAAATCAGGAGGCCGGGAGATGCTGAAGGAAGCAGAGAAGATCTGGATGGATGGTCAATTTGTCAACTGGAAAGATGCGAGGGTCCATGTTTTAACCCATACCCTCCATTATGGGGTCGGCGCATTTGAGGGGATCCGATGCTATAAGGCAGGAGATGGCTCTGCGATATTTCGTCTCGACGACCATGTGGAACGGCTTTTTGCCTCAGCCCATATCATGAGCATCGAGATCCCCTATACAAGGGACGAGATTAAAGAGGCCATCAAAGAGACGGTACGGGTTAACAGACTCGATGCGTGTTACATCCGCCCGATTGTCTATGTTGGATATGGGTCCATGGGGCTTTATGTGGAAGACAACCCTGTCAATGTAGCGATTGCCGCATGGACATGGGGTTCCTATCTTGGAGACGAGGGGCTTAAGAGGGGTATCAGGGTAAAGATCTCCTCGTTTACCAGGCATCATGTCAATATCTCCATGACAAGGGCCAAGGTGCCGGGATATTATGTAAACTCCATCCTTGCCAAAAAGGAAGTTAAAGCTGCCGGCTATGATGAGGCGGTACTCCTTGACCCTGATGGATATGTCGCAGAGGGGAGCGGTGAGAATATATTTATGGTGCGTAAGGGTGTCCTGAAGACGACCTCTCTCACCTCAATACTCGCAGGGATCACCCGGGAGTCTATTATCCACCTTGCCAGAGAGATGGGGATGACCGTCGTGGAGGAGCGATTCACGCGGGATGATCTCTACATCGCAGACGAGGCCTTTTTAACAGGGACTGCGGCTGAGCTGACCCCTATCAGGGAGGTAGATAACCGGGTCATCGGGACTGGGAAGCCAGGACCCGTTACACAAAGGCTTCAGGACGCCTTCTTTAACATTGTCCAGGGCCGGGAGAAGCGTTACAAAGACTGGCTGACGTATTTGTAAGAAAGAAAAGGGGACAGATTTATTTTCCCCAAGCTCAAGCTTGGGGAAAATAAATCTGTCCCCTTTTCTTCTCCTCCCTTCTTACCTTGCAGTTCATTTCCCCGAGTGCTACACTATACTTGCGATGAAAGAGGCCCTCTTATATCAAAAGATGGGAGATAACAAGGTGCGGTGCGTCCTCTGTGCCCACCGGTGTCTCCTGACGGAAGGAAAGGTGGGGGTCTGCGGCGTCAAGAAGAACGTGGGCGGCACCCTCTATACCCTTGTATACGATAAGATTGTCTCTGCCCATGTAGACCCCATAGAGAAAAAGCCCCTGTTCCACTTCCTTCCAGGCTCTACCTCATTCTCTATTGCTACCGTCGGCTGTAATTTCAGGTGCCTCCACTGTCAGAATTATGAGATATCCCAGATGCCAAAAGACGAGAAAAGGATTGGTGGAACCAGCATGCCGCCGGAGGATATTGTTGCTGCGGCACACCAATACGGTTGTGAGAGCATCTCTTATACCTATACAGAACCGACCATCTTCTTTGAGCTGGCCTATGATACCGCTAAGTTGGCGCACCAGAAGGGGATAAAGAATGTCTTTGTCACCAATGGGTATATGACGGAAGAGGCCCTGTTGATGATCAGGCCTTACTTGGACGCTGCCAATGTAGACTTAAAGTTTTTCAACGAGAAGACGCATAAGCGTGTCTGCGGCGCCTCCAGAGACCCTGTGCTTGACACGATCAGGCGCATGAAAGAGATGGGGATATGGGTCGAGGTGACCACACTGATTATCCCGACCAAAAATGATTCTGACGAGGAGCTTGAACAGATTGCAGGATTCATCAAAGAGGTTGGGCCGGAGACCCCCTGGCATGTCAGCGCGTTTCATCCCACCTATAAGATGCTGGACCTGCCTCGCACCCCCCCGGCTACCCTTTACCGGGCCAGGAAGATCGGTATTGATATGGGGCTGCGGTATGTCTATACCGGCAATATTCCGGGGGATGAAGGGGAACATACATTTTGTCATCACTGTAAGGCCGTCCTGATTCATCGTTACGGCTATGAGGTTGTGGAGAATCACATCCGGGATTCGAGGTGCCCTTATTGCGGGGCCGTGATTGATGGTGTGACTATGGGGCATAGGGAACATGAAAACGTACGAAACCTTTGAGCACTTAGCGGATATCGGCGTCCGTGGTTATGGAAAGAGTCTGGAGGAGGCATTCGAGAATGGGGCAAAGGCGATGTTCTCTGTTATCGCGGAGATCGATGCTGTGAAACCGTCTGACAGGGAAGAGGTTCGTTGTGAGGCAGAAGATCCGGAGATGCTCTTTGTCGAGTGGCTGAACTGCCTCCTCTCTGCGGCCCATCTGAGCGGGAAGTTATTCTGTAATTTCAAGGTTGAGATCGCAGACCATAAGCTGAAGGGATGGGCGTGGGGTGAGCGGCTTGATCAGGAAAGACACCACGTCATGACAGAGGTGAAGGCAGCCACATACAGTATGCTTAAGGTGGGAAGAGAAGGGGATGTCTACATTGCCCAATGTGTCGTGGATGTATGATTAACAGGAGTTTGAGATGGAACTAAAATCTTTAAATAAGATATCTGATTATGTCTGGGAGATACCCCGGGAAGGGGAGATGCGGGTCCCGGGCAGGATCTTTGCCAGTGCGGAACTTGTTGAGGACTTCGATGACAATGTGGTCAAGCAGATCAAAAATGTCGCAGCCCTGCCGGGGATACAGCAGGCATCCATGGCCATGCCGGATGCCCACTGGGGTTACGGATTCCCCATCGGGGGGGTGGCTGCCTTCGATCCGGAGGAGGGGGGCATCATCTCCATGGGAGGAATCGGCTTTGATATATCCTGTGGAGTCAGGACAATGCGCACCGGGATGAGAAGAGAGGAGATAGAGCCATACATAGGAAAGCTTGTGGACCGGCTCTTTGCCCTTGTCCCTGCAGGGGTGGGTTCAGAGGGGAAGATCCGGCTGAATCAGAGTCAGATAGATGAGGTGCTTGTTGGAGGAGCCCAATGGGCCGTATCCCAGGGGTATGGCTATAAAGAGGATTTAAGATACATTGAAGAAGGGGGAGTGATGGGAGGTGCGGACCCGGCACAGGTCTCTGATACGGCCAAGAAGAGGCAGTTCAGAGAGGTGGGGACATTAGGTTCAGGGAATCAATACCTGGAAATTCAGTATGTCGCAGAGGTGTATGATGAGAAGATTGCAGGGGAGTTGGGGCTGTTCAGGGATGACGTTGTGATCTCTGTCCACTGCGGGTCACGGGCATTAGGCCATCAGATCGGGACAGACTATCTCAAGACGCTGGCAGAGGCATCGAGGAGATACAACATCCCTGTCCATGAGAGAGAGCTGGTGTGCGCTCCCATTAACTCTCCTGAGGGGCGCAGGTATTTCTCAGCAGTATGCGCAGGGATTAATTGCGCCCTTGCCAACAGACAGGTGATCGCGCATCTTGTGAGGGAGGCGTTCTCGGATGTGATCCCGCGCGCCAGGATTTCCATGCTCTACGATGTCAGTCACAATACCTGTAAAGTCGAGGAGCACCCTGTGGGCAGCAAGATCAAGAGGCTCTTCATTCACCGGAAGGGTGCGACAAGGGCCTTTGGACCCGGGAGGAAGGAGATCCCTGAGGAGTACAGGTCTACGGGTCAACCCGTTTTAATCGGCGGCACTATGGGGACCTGTTCTTATATCCTGGTCGGTACAGAGTCCGGGATGACACAGGCATTTGGCTCCGCCTGCCATGGGGCAGGGAGGGCCCTGAGCAGGACCCAGGCCAAGAAGAGGTGGCGGGGGGATGCGCTCCTCAAGGAACTGGGGGCCAGGGGCATTATCATACGGACACACTCCTATTCAGGGGCTGCAGAGGAGGCCCCGGGTGCCTATAAGGATGTCACAGCCGTCGTTGATGCGACGCACAATGCCGGTCTTGCAAAGAAGGTTGTCATGGTAAAGCCTATGGCCTGCATCAAAGGATGACGACTTCGTAAAAAGCGGGGTACCCATTGCTACGAAGTAAGTGCAATGGGTCGTGCGGCGTTGCGCTGCATCCTTCGTCATTGCGGCGTACCTAAAAAAGTACACCTCATTCCTCAGGATTTGAGCGCCTTGCATATGGAGCTTTTTACGAAGCCGTCCGTTGTCGAGACTTTTTACGAGGTTGTCAAAGGATAGCTGTAGACAGTTATTGCTCAAAAATGTCCAGGTGCAAGGAAGGACGAGGATTTGAGCCGAGGCGTACTTCCTGTACGTTGAGGTTCAAATCCGAAGTCCTGACGCAGCAGATGGGCATTTTTCAGCAATAACTAAATTGTGAAGGCGGGCTTTTGCAGATCGCCCTTTATGTGGAGTGTATAGTAACCTTCGCGGTCTTTGGATCGTTCAATCAATGTGAGCAATCCCTGATACTCCTTCTTTAATTTCTCCCCCAAGGCAAAGCGTATAGAGATATTCAAATTCCCAGGACCTTTTTCAGAGCGGAGCTGGATGTCTCCTGTGATCGTCCCCTTAATATCGCTGTTTTTAAAATGGATATCTTTCAACGACAGGATATATCCCTTAATATAAATACCCCCCTGGAGTTCATCAACAGGGATATCCGGGAGGGCGAATCCCATTACCTTGATCTTACCCAATTTCCCGCCCTTGATTAAGAGGCGTATCTGTCCCTCAGGCATGTTATTTGTCAAACTGACTACAAGATCGCCGCTGACCCTTCCTGCGATCTCTGCCGGGATCTCTCTTACAGGGTCTATACGGGACAGGTCTACATTGGTCCAGTTGGCCTGCATAATCCTGTTATCCCTGCGGAGGGTAATAAGACCCCTGGCGGACCCCCCATAAACGTCAGCCGTCAGGACGGACACCGGACTGAGGGAGAGGATGCCTTTTACAGGCACATCGAGAGTCAGCCGGTCGATATGCGCGAGGGCATGGGTTGTCGTTTCCCCTTTTCTTGTGAACTCCATGCCGCTAAAGGCAAGGCCGAGCGGGAAGATCCATTTGTCACCCTTTGTCTTGATCTCAGTGGCGGTCCCCTTTTCAATCTCATAGAGGAGACGTGACTTGATCTCTTCACGAGGGAACAAGACAAAGAGGAAGAGGATGAAGACCACGAAGGAGAACAGGGTATAGGCGATGATGGATTTGATATTTTTCCTGATTAAACTCACTTTGCCCTCTCGTAAAAGCTCACCACCACAGACGCGTCCATCAGGCCCGGGTCATCGTATCTGCTTTTCAGATGAAGTGTCTTTACCCGTAATGGGTAGTCTGAACTCTCCGTCAGATGAAGGTACCGCATTATCTGCTCCAGGACTACCCGTTCAATCTTGACCTCTATGGAAGACTCCCGGAAATCCCCGCCTGCCGGCGAGAGCATGGGTTTCATGGAGACCACCTTGTCCTTTATCTTCGCCTGGACAGAGACCCCTTCCATGAAGGTCAGCGGGGAGAATCCTTCTTTGGTCTTCGAGGCGGCCTTCTCTAATTCGGTATACTCCTTTTGAAGGGCTAAATATTCTCCCTTCAGTTGAAGGATATCCCTGTATTGGGACTCCTTCTGTATGATGACCCTGTCTAAATTGATATACCGGTCCACCAGCGGTGCAGCGATAGACCCATATACGATAATCGAAATGGCTCCGATCAGGCCCAAAACGATAACGCTCTTTTCTCGGCTGCTCAAATTGCGTATATACTGTATTAGCCAGTTCATCATGATTACAGGTCTACAATAATCCTGAACTTCACCCTCTTCTGATCTGCGGCGAGTTTTGCATCCGACACCTCGACCTTCTTAAAGAAAGGGATCGTCTCAAACTCCCGTTTTATCCGTTCTACATTCTCAAAACTATCGGTATTCCCCTGGACCTTGATCTTGCTCTTATCCATCATGAGGTCATCGATGTTCACCGTGATATCCTTGGGTATTTTTTCCGTGAGGGTATTCAGCAGATCCAGGGACGTCATACCCCTGCCGGCGCCGCCGCCCAGGGCCGCCACCTTTTTCCGCAGCTCATCCACAGCGCTTTTTAATTGCTGATTCTCGTCTACGACATTCCTGGCCTCCGGGAATGTCTCCATGTAGACCTTCCGGATCTCTGACTTAATGTCCTTGTATTTTGCCTCCCTGTGGTGATATCTGAAATAGAAATCTGTGGACCCCAGGAGGACGACTGCAACGACGGCTATCATCATATAAATCAATCTTACAGTGGTCTCCTTGCCCTCTTTTTTATAGAAGGACTCTCCCTTTCTGAAATTAAGCCCCAGAACCGGTTTCTTATGGACGGCCCCGCGCAGGGCAAGTCCCATTCCCGTGGGGATAACAAACCTTGCCTCTTCTCTTCCGGTGAGTTTGTGAATGATGTCTGCCGGTACCCTGAAAGGCTCAACCTCTATCTCCAATGCACTCTGGAGGAACTTATCCAGATTCAGCAGGCGGGCCCCCCCTCCTGCCATGTATAGCCTTGTTATTGAATCACCCTGCTGAATCTCATAGGCATGGAGACTCTGCTGCAGCTCTGTCAGGAGAGGGGTGAGGCCGCGCTTTATCGCAGAGGATATGTCTGCTGACTGTTCATGGCCCTCTGCGGTCTCATCGTACAGGATGCCTGTAGAGATCTTTTTTTGCTCTGCGTCATTAAAGCTACAACCTGTTCCCATGGTCTCCTGTATCGCTGTGGTAATCCCGTTGCCGCCCCTGTAAAATGTCCTCACGAGCCTTGGTTTTCCCTTAGCTGCGATACAGAGATTGCTCTTGGATGCCCCGATATCGAGGAGTGCGACGGTATCTTCTGTCTTGTACCACTGCATAAAGGCATGGTAGAGGGCCAGGGATTCAAGCTCTATAATCTTTGGGTCTATATGGACCCCTTTTAAGGTATTGATATAATGTTGAAGGGCAGATTTTCTGATCAGCGCGACACAGACAGAGGAGCCATTATTCGCCGCTGTGCCATTACTCTTTGCCAGAACAAACTGATCTATGATCATTTCCTCTAAGGGGAAGGGGACCAGACTCTCGACCTCATAGGGGATGACCTGAGTGATCTTGTTCTCGTCTGAGAACGGTATCTGCAGATAATGGACAGAGACCGCACTGCCGGAGACCGAGCTTACAATGATATCAGGATGGAGGCCCTTTTCCCTGAAGATAGCCCTGATGACCTCCTGTATGTTGTTATTGGCAATGGGCTTCTCATAGAATTGAAGCAGGTCAATCCTCCCGAGGCGTTCCCGCGCGAGGACCACCTTTACCGAGTGGCTCCCGATATCTAATCCAGCGATCTTTCGTGACATCTACGGCTCCATCCTGCAATGACGAACATCAAGACCACAAATCCTATGATAACCTCTTCTGTGACCGTGGTCTTTACCATCAGTTCAGCGAGTATTATAACAGGAATCAGGAATAACTTCACCAGGGTCTTTAAAATGACACGGTCTTCTATCTGTTCCGCAATCGGTGGACTATAGAGATAGTATAGGGAGACCATATTCCTGCCCGGAGAATTTGTTACGAGATATCTATCCCGGAATTCCCTGAGGATCTCTACGTAAGGATGAAGGGGGGAGCCGAAGGCCGCTGTGGCGATGAAACAGCGGCTGTCACCACTTTTTATAGTGCAGTTCCGGGGGGTGCCGGCCATCATCATGACAGGATTATCCGCTGACAGAGAGGCATTCCCTGTGAGACTCCCCAGAACCCCTGTAATTAAGACATGGGTAACTGCCTGTAAGGCCGTTGCAAATCCATTGCTGTCAATGTCCAGAGACGTGGGATCAGATGCCCAGTTAATCCCGTTTTCAAGGACCTGATTGCCGGACATGTCTTTTAGAATAACAGAATACTGCTGTCTTCCTGCGACCCCTCCATCGTTGGTTACAAGTGAAGCTGAGGAAGGTTGTAGTTCAATCGTTGCGGCATTAGCAGGAAGTGTAGTTGTATAAGCGGCTGTGAGAGTAAAGCTGTCCTGGTTTACAGGAGAATCGTTTGACAGGATCACTACAACCAACTTATAAGGTCCGTTATTACTGAATCCATTCACTATAAGAGAACCGGTATTATTTATCAGATCAATCTCCGTGAGATCATAGCCATCCTGCCGGACCCCCATTACTGTGACACTGCTATTGCCACCCTCAACAAAATCTATGTTTAATGCGCGGGGGCCGCCAGGCGCATAGAATGCATAGTAAGCGGCTGAGAGAGGATCCACTGTGCCATTGACAATTCCGTCCTGGGCCTGCGTATACGGCACCTCAATAGGATTTGTGGGGTCCCATGTCTGGTAGAGTTGACCGTCTTCGTAGGTGAATGTGAGATTGGCCACCCGCATCTCTTTAAGCGCCTCTGCAAGGGTCGTCCCTCTCTCAGTCAACGAATTCTCTATTGCGGACAGTGCCGTCTCTCCCCCGTTAATCCTGTTCCATACATCATAGACAAACTTCGACCCATATTTTTCTGTCAGATGATTGACCCAGACGGAAGTCCCATACTCAAAGAGTCCATCAGAGGTATCTATGGACAGCTCCGGATGTTCGAACCAGTAGTCTATATAGTTGATATAGTCGTTGACCTCCGGATAGATCCTCTCCTCCATCCATGTAGCAGATGCCTCCATCCACCAGCCGTACTTTGCGATATCATCTGTGATCTGGAATTGGATGGTATGAAAGAACTCATGGGCGGCCGTCACCTTCATCGCCCCTGCCTGGGCTCCATCAGGGTCTGTATTTTGTGAGGCCAAATCAAAGTCATTCTCGAAGATCATATAGACAGTAGAAGTTAGCGCACCTTCATCAATCTGAGTAAATCCATAGGCGCCGAGATCAGCTAAGTAGACATCTAACAGGCAGTCTCCCCCCTCTGCACCATCAGAAGGGGGTGCATTATATCCCAGGTTGTTTATCTCTTCATCCCAGACATGATCGAGGATGCCTGCCATCTCCTCTACATAGTCCGGGATCCTGTTTCCATTGTTATCCGCAGGTGGGACCGCATCAAAACCTGTAGTGGTGTAGTGTACCCTGAAGTGCCTGTCCGGACTTGCATAACTGAGCAGTGTAACGCCGCTTCCATAGTATTCGGTTAATGAGCGGGCCATGCCCCTGGCCAGGAATCGCGCATTCTCCGGCGAGAGGAGGCGTTGGTTTGAACGCGCCTCCATCATCACAGGAGTCGCCGATTTTACAGGGACCTTAGACCTGTAGCCCTCGGGCAGATTCTCCGGCCTTAATACGGCAGCCACCCTGTAATTCAATGCCTCTTTGTAATCTATCTCCCCGGACCTGTAGGCCCTCTCGATAAGTTCAATGCTGGTAAGCTGCCGTGCAAGGGATGGAAGAGGGGATAACAGCAGGATGCCAAGGATAAGAGATAAAATAAGCGGCATGTAATCTTTAATCAACAAGGACTACCCCGGACCTTAGATTCCGTATCACGGTCTGACCTGTGAATACTTCTATCTCTGCCCTCTCCCGGAGGCCCTCTCCGCTTAGGGTATACCGGCCTGCCGGGGCTTCAAATAAAAAATGCCCGTCCTGATCTGTCTCATCCTTTATCACTTTATGATCTCTTTCCAGGGTGACCGGAATCCCTTTCCCGAAACTATATATCCCGCTCTGGAATTGAATCTTGCCGCCCCGTATGGGTTTATAGATGCTTCCAATCACAAAACCGTTATGGCCCATGTCTCCTCTCTTCAAAATAGTAGAATACTCCATATCTGTTTTCTCACGTATCTTCAGATTTGCGGCCTGAGGGATATAACCCTCTTTCGTAAAAAAGAGGATGGCATAGTGGTTTGCAGACACAGGGAGTTCAGCAATCTTGTACCTTCCGTCACTGTCGGTCTTCACGGATTTAAGGGTAAAACCATCAAAGATGCCGACGCCGGCATTAACGACAGGAGAGCCATCCCCCTCTTTGACATAACCGCGTATCCCCTCTGCGATAGCCGCTGACCGTCCTGATCCCCTGGAATCTTTGGCAGGGAGCAGAAGTATGGATACGAGCACTATGCCGGTGATGCCCGCGCAATAACTGAACCCCCGTACTCTCCCTGTCCCGGACAATTTTACTGTCTCCTATTCAATACGCCAGTAGAGGATATTCACCTTTTCCCCTTGCCGTCTGACCACTGCGTTTATCGTTTTTTTGTTTTGATGGACCTCTCCGGCAGAGGTGATAGAAAAATAATTGCTCTTGACATCGATAAATTTTGAGATGTCGGTATAGACATGCTCGCTGATCGAGATGTTGTTCTTCACGTCCACTTTAGTCTGGAAGGGGGTCTCTGTCCTGAAGGCCATGATCTCGTCGGCGATATCTCCATTCATCTCATCCGAGAGGGACATCAGGACCTGTTTACTTGCCGTATTGACATTGATCCACCCATCAGACTGGACGGTCAGCATATTTTTCAGCCGGTCAAATATATCACCCTCCATCCCCTTTATCAAGCGTAATTCCAGCAGGGAATCAAGGGGTCTGTTCCTCGCCTCATAGGGTTCCTGCAAGCCCTCGTAATAGCCGCTCTCTGCCCCGTTGGGGCGCTCGGTATCGTCCGGGTCAATCCAGTCGCTTAGGGTATCTGAGAGGTCACTCCTGAGTTCAAAGAAGTCCAGGAATCGTATCATCAATGCGCGCATGTTGTCCCCTGTGACGGCGCCAAAGCCGGCAGCCAGTTTATTTGCATTGATCTTGCTGTCTTCATCCGTAATCGTAACGGACACAAGACCATCGCCCACAGGGATCGGGGGGATCTTCTGCGCCCACAATTCATCCAGGGAGTCATATCCGGGCTCTGTCCTGCTGTCTTCTTCCAGCAAGGCCATGGCAAAGGTGATACCTGACCTTGCCAGGTAATAGGCCTTCATATCATCCCTGAAGTTCGCTGCCGCCCGTGCCTCCACACGCATCCCCAGATTAAATTCAAGGATAATCGTCAGGAGGAGGGTGAGGACTAACAGGGTAATGACAAGGGCCACCCCTGAATCGTCCCGGATCTTCACGATTTTCCCCCTAAGGGTATCCGTGTGATCGTCCTGTAGGACCTTTCACTGCCCGGGAGGCCCTTGATAATGATCGTGATCTCAACCGCCTCGGGAATAGCCCCGGAAACCCTTGAGTCCCAGCTATCCACCCAGGCCCCCTGATCCAGATAGCGGAAATTGAGGCCGACGACATCCTCTGATAACTCAAAGGACTTCCCGCCGGCTAAGGGATTTTTATCTATTTGCCTCTTCTCCCTCTTCATCAGGACAGTGTCCCCCTTAAAGTTCCTATTCAGATAATAACCCACCTCTATCTGATCGGATTCCATGGCATCTTTACTCCTTATCCTGTTCGCATAGGATGTAAAATCAATACTGTCATTGGGATAACCGGCCGCAAAATCATCTGTACCTACAAAAATGGTGTTCTCATCAGCCTGATTAGAGGCCCCTGGAGAGAGAAAGGCCATACTCAGATCCCACATCATCCTGTTAAAGGAGACACGGACCCCCCGCAATTCGTCCACAGCGCCTTCAGCCCTTGCTATAACCCTTTTGGTCTGTACAAAGCTTCCATAGACTATGGCCAGCACAATGGCAAGGATCGCCGTAGCGATAAGCACCTCCATCAGGGTAAAGCCATATGTATTTTTTATAAGTTGTTTCATATCACTATTCACTTTTCACTGCCTTTATATAGTTCACCAGCTCCACGTTCCGGTGACCCTTTCCTTCCCCCCATGAGACCTCTACCCGGACCTCCCGAACCTGTTCATAGGGCGTGTCTGATATGGCGGTTCTCCAGATAAATTCCGGATAGTCCTCCCCAAAATTGCCGCTATCCTCCCCTGTAGTGTCTATTCTTCCCTGTTCCATCTCCCCCATCTTCTCAGTCGCAAGGAGGGTGGCAATCGTCATATGCCTTGCGTAATCAGCCGCAATGACACTCTGGTTTCTGGAGTGCAGGAGGACAATGAATGATGTGGCAATGATGAGGAGGGCCACCATGACCTCAAGAAGTGTAAAACCGTGGGCATTATGTATGATCCGGAGAACCTTCATCTTCAGCCGCCCTCCTGTATCTCCACATACCCCTCGAGGATTTTGACCTTCCCTGAAAGTGGCGTCGTCACCAGGGTATAGTCTTTTTTGCCGCTGGACAGGTGTATAATATTCTTCTCCACAAATCCGTCCGGATAGAATCTGATCACAATCTTTCCCTCAGCCATCTTGCCGTCTATGGGGGTCACGATATCTTTGATATAGGTCTTATCCGGCAGGTTTACCTGTCTCCTGGTCGTTTCGATCACCTCTGAAGATTCCGGATTGACACCTGTCTCAACGATAGAGTAGGTCCTTTCTCCAATATCGAATACAAGCTGGTAGGGCTCTCTTTTCAGTATGGATTCGTCGAAGAGCGACTGGATCGTTCCGGCCAACTCCCTTGCCGTGGACCGTAACCGTACCTCCCCTATGATATCTAACTTAGGCAGGGCAAAAAGAAGAATGACGCCTAACAGGATTAAGATGATAGATAATTCAATAAGGGTGTAGCCTCTATTCCAGGTTCCAACTTTGGATGTCGGCATTTCTCCCTTCACCACCCTCTTCTCCATCGGCTCCGTAGGAGTAAAGGTCATAGTCTCCATGAACCCCCGGGCTGATATAGACATAGTTACTCCCCCACGGGTCTTTGGGGATCTTATCAATATACCCGCCCTCTTTCCAGTTGTTGGGTATCTCTCCAACCGCAGGTTTTTCTATCAATGCCTGAAGCCCCTGGTCTGTGGAAGGATAAACTCCGCTGTCCAATTTGTACAGATCCAGGGATGACTGCAGGTTCTTTATCTGGACCGCTGTCTTGGTACGTTTTGCCTCTTCAGTCCTCCCCATAAGTTTCGGGACAACAATACCGGCCAGGAGGCCGATAATAATCAATACGACCATGATCTCAATGAGAGTAAAACCATCGTTTCTTTTTACAGTTTTTTTCATTTCGCCTCTCCTTTTTCTTGACCCCTGGAATCCTTGACCCCTTGAATCCTTGAATCCTGTGTATTCATCTCACAATCTGACTCATCTCAAATATCGGCAGTAGGATGGAGAGCACGACAAAGAGGACAATAACTCCCATGACGAGGATCATCACCGGCTCAAGAAGCGCCGTCAGGCCGGCGACCGTCGTGTCCACTTCATTATCAAAGACCTCAGAGACCTTGGCTAACATCCCCTCAAGCTCCCCACTCCTCTCTCCTACGGTGATCATCTGAATGACCATGGATGGAAACATGCCGCTCCTTCGAAGAGGTTCTGACAATGCATCCCCTTCACGCACCCGTTCTTTTGCATTTTCCAGGACCCTGGAGAGTACGCTGTTATTCACGACGGCCTGTACGATATCCATAGAGGTAATCAGTGGGACGCCGCTGGCAAGAAGGGTGCTCAGAGTTCTTGTAAACCGTGAGATGGCGATCAGTTTGATGATCTTGCCGAACAGGGGGACCCTTAATATCAACCTGTCGTACCTGGCCTTCCCCTGCGGTGTCTTCACATATTTTGTGATGGCAAAGGAGACCGCAAATATCCCGCCAACCACCGCCCACCAGTAGAGCCTGAAGAAGCCGCTTATGGAGATGAGAATCAGCGTGGGCAGAGGGAGGGCCTGGCCGGTGTCCTCAAAGACCTTTGTGACCTGAGGGATGACAAAACTGAAGAGGAAGATCAGCACCCCGGCGCCAATAAAGAGCATCATGATGGGGTAGGTCATCGCGGCCCATAGTTTATTTCTGAGTATGACCTGGCTTTCCTGAAAGTCTGCGAGGCGTGCAAGGACGACATCGAGCGCCCCGCTTGCCTCTCCCGCCTGAATCATGTTTGTGTAGAGTCCTGAGAATACCCTGGGATGGACCTTCATGGCATCTGCAAGGGATTTCCCCTCCCGTACATCCTCTCTTATCCGCGTGATGGTCTTCTTCAGCAAGGGGTCATCAACATGGTCAATCGTGGCGGATAATGCCTCCATCAGGGGAAGGCCTGCTGCAAGCAGGGTGGCTAATTGACGGGTAAATACGGTGGTCTCCTGTTTCTTGACCCTCCGCAGGAGGCCTCTGACAGCCGACGGCTCGCCTTCTGCCTTTTTCCTTGTCTCCTCGGATACCTCTACAGGAAAGATACCGGACCTTCTGAGCTTGAGCTTTGCGCTTTGCAGATTTTCTGCATCTATGAATCCCCTCGCATCTTTACCTTCAATAGATAATCCCTTGTATTCAAAGACTGGCATAGGCTATTCGACGATATCCTCCTGTGTGACGCGCAACACCTCTTCAATGCCCGTTATCCCTGAGAGCACCTTTAATGCCCCGTCCATCCTTAGAGTGGTCATTCCGGCCTCAATGGCCTTGTTCTTTATGACCTGGGAGTTGACATTTTGTAATATCAGATTTCTGACCTCATCACTGATCAGAAGGATCTCATAGATGCCGGTACGGCCCCGATACCCTGTCTGGATACACTTATCGCAGCCTACAGCCATATAGACGGTGTGTCCATCCATCCGTGAGGATTCAATTCCAAGCTCATTCAGTTCGGGAGGAGTCGGGGTGTATTCCTTTTTACAATGCGGACAGAGGATCCTGACCAGTCTCTGCGCTATGATGGCGACCACAGAAGAGGAGACCAGGAACGGTTCAATCCCCATATCAATGAGTCGTGTAATGGCCCCTGCAGAATCGTTGGTATGAAGGGTGCTGAAGACAAGATGGCCTGTTAACGAGGCCTGGATGGCGATCTCTGCTGTCTCCAGGTCCCTGATCTCTCCCACCATAATCGCATCCGGGTCCTGACGCAGGATTGATCTTAGCCCCTTGGCAAAGGTTAACTCGATCTTTGGATTGACCTGCATCTGCCCAATCCCTTTTACCTGATATTCTACAGGGTCTTCAATCGTAATAATATTCTTGTCAGGCGAGTTGATCTCCGTAAGTGACGCGTACAGAGTGGTGGTCTTACCGCTTCCTGTCGGCCCTGTGACCAGCATGATACCATGGGAAAGGCGGATCAGCTTGTTAAACGTGGCCTGCATCTCTCTGGAAAGGCCGATATCGGTGAGACGCAGCAAATATCCTGATTTGTCGAGGAGCCGTAACACCACCCTTTCACCAAAGGACGTCGGAATAATGGAGACACGGACGTCGACATCTTTTCCGGCGATCTTCAGTCCTATCCTTCCATCCTGGGGAAGGCGTTTTTCCGCAATGTTCAGGGAGGCCATAATTTTTATCCTTGAGGTAATACTTGGCTGGAACCTCTTTGGCAGAGTCAGGATGTTATGCAGGACTCCGTCAATCCTGAAACG
>JACRHF010000046.1 GCA_016217665.1 Nitrospirota bacterium
GACCACATTGACATCACTCCCGCAGGAGGTATTGCCTGCGGGGAAACCTTCGTCGATCCCACTATTCAGATCATTGTCAATGCCATCGCAGACTTCAGGTGTACTGGCCGCGTTTAATGGATCGCTGCCTGCTGCAATCTCTGTTGCATCACTGTATCCGTCATTATCATCATCCGTGTCCACACAGTCCGCCTGGCCATCTCCATCCGTATCTGGGAACCCTTCATCGATCTGGCCATTTAAGTTATTGTCAATGCCGTCGCAAACTTCTATAGCAGGCGATACATTGTTCACCGTGAGACTGAAGGTCTCGCTGTCCGTCAACGTCCCGTCATTTACTATAATAGTCAGGCCAGTATATACACCAGCGTCAGCGTATCCAGGGGAACATGCAAGGTTGCCGGTGTTGTTGAGATTATTCGTAAACCCGCAGAAGGACGGCAGGCCCGTTGCCCCGAAGGTGAGCGAACCACCATCCGGATCAGATGCACTTACGAGGACATTGAGCGCAACTCCCTCATCCACTGCCCGATTACCGATGGGAGCCAAGATGGGTGCCCGGTTTATGTTGTTTACCGTCAGGGTAAAGCCCTCACTATCACCCAAGATGCCGTCGCTGACGGTCACCGTCAGCCCGGTATAAACACCGGCGTTGGTGAAGCCGGGGGTACAGGTCAGGGTCCCCGTGTTATTGAGGTTGTTCGTCAAGCTACAAAAGGCCGGCAGACCCGTAGCCGCAAAGGTGAGCGAATCCCCATCCGCGTCAGAAGCGGTAATGGTCACATTGAGGGTGGCGCCCTCGTTCACAGTCTGACTTCCAATAGGATTGAGGACGGGCGCTGCGTTCACACCGCTCACCGTCAGGGTAAAGCTCTCACTGTCGGTCAATACCCCATCGCTCACGGTCACTGTGAGGCCGAGATAAGTGCCGGCAGCGGTGAAGCCGGGGGTACAGGTCAGTGTCCCCGTGTTATTGAGGTTGTTCGTAAAACCACAGAAGGCTGGCAGGCCCGTCGCGGTAAGGGTCAAAGAACCACCATCCGGATCGGACGCGGTCACGGTGACATTCAATGTACCTCCCTCGAATGCCGTCTGGGCGCCGATGGGGGAAAGGACAGGCGGGGCATTCACATTGTTCACCGTGATGCTCACCACCTCGAAGTCCGTCAGGCTTCCATCGCTTACCGAGAAGGTCACGCTGTAAAGTCCCGACTGCGTATAATCAGGCGTCCAGGAGAACGTCCGGGACACGGGGTTGAAGCTTGCCCCCGCAGGCGTCCCTGTCACACTGAATGTCAGGGAATCGCCATCCGGGTCGCTCCCGCTGACAGTAAAGCTCAGAAGGGATCCTTCATTAACCCCTTTTGCCCCGATGGGATTCAGTGTGGGCGCCCGGTTCACGCCGGTCACCGTGAGGTTGAAGCTGTCGCTGCCAGTGCCGCCGATTCCATCATTCGCGGTAATCGTAATCCCTGAATAGACGCCGGCATCGGTAAATCCGGGAGTGCAGGTCAGTGAACCCGTATTATTGAGATTATCCGTAAAGCTGCAGAAAGCGGGAAGGCCCGTAACACTCAGGGTGAGGGAGTCTCCATCCAGATCTGATACCGTTACGGACAGATTGAGCGTGGCCCCTTCACCCACACTCTGGTTGGCGATAGGAGCCACGACAGGGGCCCGGTTCACGCCATTCACCGTGAGGTTGAAGCTACCGCTGCCGGTCAATACCCCATCGCTTGCAGTCACCGTCAGCCCAGTATAGACGCCGCCGTCATTGTATCCGGGGGTACAGGTCACAGTGCCCGTGCTATTGAGGTTGTCTGTGAAACCACAGAAACCCGGAAGACCTGACGCTGTAAGGGTCACCGCATTCCCATCCGGATCCGATGCCGTCACGGGGACATTAAGCGTAACTCCCTCATTGACGGATTGGTCGGCGATGGAAGCCACAACAGGCGCCCGGTTCACCCCGGTTACCGTGAGGCTGAAGGTCTCGCTATCTGCCAGTAACCCGTCGCTTGCGGTTATTGTCAGTCCTGGATAAACACCAGAATCGGTAAAGCCCGGGGTGCAGGTCAGAGTACCCGTATTATTGAGGTTATCCGTGAAACCGCAGAAAGACGGCAGGCCTGAAGCCGTAAGGGTCACCGCATTCCCATCCGGATCCGATGCGGTGACGGAGACACTGAGTGTCCCACCCTCGGCTATTGTCTGATTACCGATGGGGTTTAATACCGGCGCACGGTTTACATTGCTTACCGTAAGGGAGAATGTTTCGCTATCGGTCAAGCTGCCATCAGTGGCGGTGACCGTTAGCCCGGTGTAAGTATTGGCATCGGTGAACCCCGGGGTGCAGACCAGAGTCCCCGTGCCGTTCAGATTATCTGTGAAACTGCAGAACGTCGGAAGACCCGTGGCTGATAAGGTCGGGATAGTGCCATCCGCATCAGATGCGCTCACGCCAACGTTCAGGGTTGCACCTTCTGCCATACTCTGGTTGCCTATGGGATTGAGTATCGGCGCCACATTCACTGCGGTCACCGTGAGGGTGATCGTTTCAAAGTCGGTGAGGCTGCCGTCACTTGCCGTCACCGTGATCCCCGGGTACGTCCCCGCGGCAGTCTGGCCCGGGGCGCAGGTCAACATCCCCGTGCCGTTGAGATTGTCCGTGAAACTGCAAAAGGCCGGCAGACCCGTGGCTGATAAGGCCGGGATCGTTCCATCCGCATCAGTGGCGCTCACCCCCACGTTCAGGTTCGCTCCCTCAGCCACACTCCGATTACCGATAGACGCCAGCACTGGCGCTACGTTCACCGCCGTCACCGTCAGGGTGATCGTCTCGAAGTCTGTCAGGCTGCCGTCACTTGCAGTCACTGTGATCCCTGGATACGTCCCCGCATTGGTCTGGCCCGGGGCGCAGGCAAGCGTGCCGGTACCGTTCAGATTGTCCGTGAAACTGCAAAATGCTGGCAGACCCGTGGCCGATATTGCTGGGGTTGTGCCATCCGCATCGGTGGCGCTCACCCCGACGTTCAGGGTTGCACCTTCTGCCACACTTCGGTTACCTATGGGATTGAGTACCGGCGCCACATTCACCGCCGTCACCATAAGGGTGATTGTCTCGGAGTTGGTTAGGCTGCCGTCACTTGCCGTGATCGTGATGCCAGAATACGTGCCTGCGGCAGTCTGGCCCGGCGTACAGGCGAGCGTCCCAGTGCCATTCAGGTTATTCGTGAAACTGCAAAACGCCGGCAGACCAGTGGCCGACAAGGCCGGGGTTGTGCCATCGGCATCGGATGCACTCACCCCCACATTCAGGGTCGCCCCCTCGGCCACAGTCTGATTACCAATGGGATTGATCACCGGGGCCACATTTACCGCCGTCACCGTCAGCGTGATCGTCTCGGAGTTGGTGAGGCTGCCGTCACTCGCGGTAATCGTGATCCCCGGGTATGTGCCTGCGGCGGTCTGGCCCGGGGAGCAGGCAAGTGTGCCGGTACCGTTTAGATTATTTGTGAAACTACAAAATGCTGGCAGACCCGTGGCCGACAGCGCCGGGGTTGTTCCGTCCGCATCGGAGGCACTCACCCCCACGTTCAGGGTTGCACCTTCTGCTACACTCCGATTGCCGATAGGATTAATTACTGGCGCCACATTCACCGCGGTCACCGTCAAAGTTATCGTCTCGGAGCTGGTAAGGCTGCCATCACTCGCTGTCACTGTGATGCCCGGATACGTTCCCGCGGCGGTCTGCCCCGGAGTGCAGACAAGCGTGCCAGTGCCATTCAGGTTGTCCGTGAAACTGCAAAAGGCCGGCAGACCCGTAGCCGATAAGGCCGGGGTCGTGCCATCCGCATCGGTAGCGCTCACCCCCACGTTCAGGGTCGCCCCCTCCGCCGCACTCCGGTTGCCGATGGTGGTCAGCACTGGGGCGCGGTTCACATTATTCACCGTAATGGTTACTACCTCACTTGCACTCAATGAACCATCGCTCACGGTAAATGTCACATTATAACTTCCAGACTGACTGTATGATGGTGTCCAGTCAAAGACCCTTGTGGAGGTATTGAATGTTGCACCTGCGGGAAGACCGCTTGCCGAATAGGTTATTGCATCACCATCCGGGTCGCTCCCGCTTATTGTAAAGTTCAGATTAGTATTCTCATTAACACTCTTTGCCCCGATGGTATTCAGTGTGGGCGCCCGGTTCACATTGGTTACCGTAAGGCTGAAGGTCTTGCTATCTGCCAGGAATCCGTCGCTGGCTGTTATTGTCAGACCGGTATAAAGACCGGCATCGGTAAAACCTGGTGTACAGATCAGTGTACCGGTGCCATTCAGGTTGTCCGTGAAACTACAAAATGCCGGCAGACCCGTAGCCGACAAGGTCGGGGTCGTGCCATCCGCATCGGTGGCGCTCACCCCTACGTTCAGGGTTGCACCCTCGGCTACAGTCCGATTGCCGATAGAGGCCAGCACAGGAGGATCATTTACTGCTGTGACTGTAATAGACACGGTGGCGGTGTTGGAGTACTGCAATCCATCATTGACACGGAAGGTAAAGCTGTCAGAACCATTGAAGTTGGCATTGGGCGTGTAGGTAAGGTTGGGTGCAGTGCCGCTAAGTGTCCCATTCGATGGTCCGGTGAATACACTGAAGCTCAATGGGTCACCATCCAGATCACTTCCTGTCAGAGTTATTGTTAGAGATGTGTCCTCAGCCGTACTGATTGTCTGGTTATTAGCGACGGGAGGCTGATTTGCGTTAATCGTAATGGATAATGCCTTGCTGATGGTACCTAAAGCCGAATCCGTCACAGACGCTGTAAAACCATAGATACCACCCGTTGTCGGTGTACCGGAGATCCCGCCGGTGGAGGTATTCAAAGTCAGTCCCGGTGGCAGTCCTGATGGGATGTTCCATGTGAAGGGTGGCGTACCCCCAGAGGCCGACAAGGTTGAACTATAAGCAATCCCCACCGTGCCATTAGGCAATGAGGTAGTGGTAATGGTCAGAGCGCTGACCGTCGGACCACTCAGTGCCCCACTGAAAGGAAGGCTTTCTATTTCTGTACCATTCGATGCCGTGAAGTAATAATTATGATTTCCGGCCCCCAGGGTCGTGGTATAGAAATATTGTTCCCCATTGGCGTAGTTACCATCGTGCAGGGTGGATGCCGCGGAGGTATCCAGACTCATGGCAAGGCCGATGGTATCCCCATCAATGTGAACCCTGACATAGGTAGGGGCCGTATTATGGGCGTCCGTATAAACCACCTTGTAGACATAGGATGTCCCAGAATTTCCCGTATCAGGGTTAACCCCATCTGAGCTATATCCACCTTCAGAAGAGTAAGATAGGAAAAGATTAAACAAGACGGTCACGGGAGTTACAGAATAATAGGGCCGCGCAAGCTGACCGTAGTTATTGTGTCCCCAGCATTGGGCCGAGCCATCGGCTAACACCGTACAGGTGTGGTATTCCCAACCCGCCGTTATCGCCGTCCCCATGCTGATCACGGAAACCGTCACCGGTGTGGTTCTGTAAGTCGTGGTCCCATCCCCAAGCTGACCGTAATTGTTATATCCCCAACATTTAACCGTTCCATCGGCCAACACCGCACAGGTATGAGAATTTCCAGCCGCAATCACAACCGCTGTCGTGATCCCCGAGACGGTTACCGGAGTTGTTCTGATAGTGGTGGTCCCATCCCCAAGTTTACCGAAACCGTTATCCCCCCAACATTTGGCCGACCGGTCCGCCAACACCACACACGTGTGCGCATACCCAGCCGCAATTTTCACAGCCGTATTAATCCCAGAGACGGCCACCGGCGTGGTTCGATTCGTCGTGGTCCCATCCCCAAGCTGACCAAAAACGTTATACCCCCAGCATCGCGTCGTCCCATCGGCCATCACTGCGCAGGTGTGCCCATACCCAGCCGCAATCGCGACCGCCGTCGTGATTCCGGAGACAGACACCGGCGTGGTTCGATTTGTCGTGGTCCCATCCCCAAGCCCACCAAAACCGTTATAGCCCCAGCATTTGACCGTTCCATCGGTTAACACTGCGCAGGTGTGGTAAACCCCAGCCATGATCGCCGTGGCCGTGGTGATCCCCGAGACCGTCACGGGTGTGAATCTGTAAGACGTGGTTCCATCTCCAAGCTGACCGTAGGAATTATCTCCCCAGCATTTGACCGTACCATCGGACATCACTGCGCAGGTGTGCCTATACCCAGCCGCGATTGCGACCGCCGTCGTGATTCCAGAGACCGTCACGGGTGTGATTCTGTTAGACGTGGTTCCATCTCCAAGCTGGCCTGCACCGTTCCATCCCCAGCATTTGACCGTTCCACCGGCTAACATCGCACAAGTGTGATAACCCCCAGCCGCAACCACCACTGCCGTGTTGACCCCTGAAACGCCCACCGGGATGGTAGAACTCGATATGGTCCCATCCCCAAGCTGACCAACTACGTTATATCCCCAGCATTGAACCGACCCATCGGCTAACACCACACAGGTATGAGATCCTCCTGCCATTCCACCAGCAGCAATTCCAACGGCTGTGGTGATCCCTGAAACAGCCACGGGTGTAGTTCGATTCGTCGTACTCCCATCACCAAGCTGCCCGGAGTTGTTATACCCCCAGCATTTCGCCGTACCATCGACTAAAACCGCGCAGGTGTGAGAATACCCGGCCGAAATCGTTACCGCCGTATTGATCCCGGAGACTGCCACCGGCGTGGGACCGAAACCCCAATACCCCCAACATTTGACCGACCCATCGGCCAATACCGCGCATGAATGAAAATCTCCGGCTGCAATTGCAACGGATGTAGATATTCCAGAGACGGATACCGGCGTGGTTTGATTCGTTGTAGACCCATCCCCAAGTTGACCGTAAATGTTTCTGCCCCAACACTTGGCCGTACCATCGGTTAACATTGTGCAGGTATAGCCATAACCGGCCGAAATTGTTGCGGCCAAGGAGAGGCCGGAGACTGTCACCGGCGTGGTTCTGTAAGTAGTGGTTCCATCCCCAAGTTGACCATATCCGTTGTAACCCCAACATTTGGCCGTACCATCGTTTAGAACCGCACAGGAATGAGAATCTCCGGCTGCAATTCCAACGGCCGTGGTGATCCCTGAAACGGCCACCGGCGTAGTTCGACTCGCCGTGGTACCATCCCCAAGCTGGCCTAATCCGTTAGAACCCCAACATTTGACCGTACCATCTGCTAACACCGCGCAGGTGTGAGAATCCCCTGCTGCTATCCTAACCGCCGAAGATATCCCGGAGACGACCACAGGCGTGTTGGAGTAGATCGTGGTCCCATCCCCAAGCTGACCGTCGTTGTTATATCCCCAGCATTCGACCGTACCATCAGCCATCACCGCGCAGGTGTGAGAACCTCCGGTCGCAATCGCGACCGCCGTGTGTGCCTGAACCTCCCCGTAGCCGACCAGAGTCAACAAAAGGGTGAATATTCCAATCATCATCAGGAGCCATTTCTGTCTGTTGATCAGCCCCCTGTGTACTGCCTTCCGGTCGCTTCTGAGGTTTGATGTGCTCATGGTACAGGCCCCTTTCTGGTCTCCATGCTTTTCCCGTTTTTCAACATTGAAGGTTCCGTTCAAACTTTTTATACTGTTTATCATCCCCGCATCCTCCATGATTTCTCCGCAGCGTGAAAATTCATATTCTATAAGTGGACAAACCTGAAGGTCTGTCCCTACGTTCTGCCTTCTACCGGCTTCCAGCCGCTATCTGCTGCCTCCTTTAAAATTCCACATCCACTCCACCCCTGAGCGTAAAGCCGCCATAGTCAAGAGATGCAGGCAGGGTTGATGGTTGTACCAGACTACCGCCTGCAGTAACAGTAAAACCACCTTTAGGTGTCAAATCCACATCTGTAAACTCAAGCCATCTATAGCTCCCGGACATGAAGATAAAAAAGGGAGACTTTTCTACAAACCTGTGCCTGAAATTGAAACCGGTTGATACACCTATGGTGTTGCCTGAGGCATCCAACCTCCCCGGTCTATCGCTCACTGTAAGTCTGGCGTTTAATAAAGCGCCCAAGTTATATATCCCTATGCTGATGGGACGTAAATAGAACCAGGTTGTTTCATCAGAGATCGGGATATCTGCAGTGATATAACCCCCGATCACGGGGAGACTCCAATCCACTGCGGCAGACCCCATGACATCCGCATGGGTTGTTTTCGAGTTGGCCCCTAAATACTCTATTCCAAAGACCGGGACTTTGATTGTGATATTGAGTCTTGGAATGTCTACATTCCAGGGTGAGAGTTCTATGCCAACATTTGAGCCGCCATCTACAGTCTTATTACCCTCTTTTTTGAGTTTATTATTGAAGTCTTCCATGGAATACCAGTTATAGCCACCAAATAGCCTTAAACCTGTTTTATCTACGTTGGCGTCTTTGGCCGGCTGCTCTTGCCCAAGGGCAATACCGGAGAGAATTTGTATGGAAACGATGAGGATAAATGGAAAAATTGCAATGACTGGAGTCATTGCACCCCAGATAATGAGATATTTTGATTTTTTAGTGGGTCTGGTTAATGTAAGGAGAGGGTTACTGGAACATTTGGTAAGGGGGTGTTTTGTGAGTGAGTGAGTGAGTGAGTGAGTGAGTGAGTGAGTGAGTGCAATTTGGGGGCCATGCTGGTAGTACGATGCTTAGATTGTCCTGCAACGACTGGCGTCGTTGCACTCCGGAGATCACGATACATAGAATTAGTGCTGGTCATGATAAAGCCCCTCATAAATAAAAAAAGCCGGACTGCTGAAATGGCAATAATCCATAAATTATTGTCACCTCGGCAGCCCGGCTGGCTTGATGCCCCCTCACCCTCCCCTCTCCCCAAAGGGGAGAGGGGGGATATTTAGGGATATGATATAAAGCCCCGTGGCTTTGCGCCCTGTCTTTGTAGACAGTTTGCCCTGATAGAAGGTGTTTATTTAGTTTTAGTCTGGAAAATTAAGGATGGTATCTGAAGATACACCCCTCCTTTGTTTATCTTACTCATTGTAATATGCAATTTTCATACCTTTAATGTCAAGAATCTGTCCTACGTAACCAGTTGAAAATACAGCATATTGCCAGATTTTACAATTCTGTAAGGTCGTACAGGATGTGTATTTATTATACAAGTGTTACCTTTGGTATCAATTAATTCTGATTGTATTCTGACGAAAGCTTCAAGGTTGTTTAGTACAGAACTGTAATTCAGACAGTAGACCATAGACATCAGACATTAGACTTAGGAAGGGAAATAACACCAATGGATAAGAAGAATTATGGACAAAGAGTCAGGGAAACTCGATAGAAAACACTCCAAGGGCTGATTTCTTATATAGAAAAGTCTGATGTCTAATGTCTGAAGTCCAGTGTCTGAATTGCAGTAATTGGGAGGAAGTTAATCGTGCGGGAGAAGAAGATAGCGCCGTCAATTCTGTCTGCTGATTTTGCCCTTCTTGGTGAAGAACTAAGGAAGATAGATGATGCAGGCGCTGATTGGATTCATATTGATGTGATGGATGGAC
>JACRHF010000045.1 GCA_016217665.1 Nitrospirota bacterium
TGGATGAGCGTACGATACGGGAATATATACGCCGGCAGGAGGAAGAAGAGTATCATGAAGAGCAACTAAGGCTATGGAAGGAGTGACTGAGGACGAAGTCCGTCCATCAAAGCCACCGACAAGGTCGGTGGCAATTTACTAACGGATCGTTTAATATCAATATCCAATTTTATTTAGATTGCGTCGTATCTGTGCCTCCAACTTTGCTGACTCAGCAAACTGTTCCTCAAGCTTTGCCGTCAATCGCTTCATCTTCTCATCAAAGGGCTCGCCGTCATCCTCAATCTCTTCAGCGCCGACGTAACGGCCGGGTGTCAGGACATGGCCGTGAGTACGGATATCTTCTATGGTGGAGCTTTTGCAAAAGCCGGGGATGTCTTCGTATTTACCGGCCTCTTTTTCGCCACGCCATGCGTGATAGGTGTCTGCGATCCGGTTTATCTCTTGATCTGAAAATTCCCTGTGGGTTCTGTCTATGAGATGGCCCATCTTGCGGGCGTCTATGAAGAGGGTCTGGTCTCTGCGATCGCGCAGATGGGCATCTAAGCTAAATCCCCCCTTTCCCCCCTTTTTTAAAGGGGGGGATATCCATGTGGAGGGAGAATCTTTCTTATTTCTTGTGATGAACCAGAGGCAGACGGGGATTGGTGTCGTATAGAAGAGCTGGCCGGGGAGGGCGATCATGCAATCAACGAGGTCGGCCTCGATAATGCTCTTTCTTATCTCTCCTTCACCGGACTGATTTGAGGACATGGAACCGTTGGCCAGGACGAACCCCGCGATGCCGTTTGGGGAGAGATGATGAATGAAATGCTGGACCCAGGCGAAGTTGGCGTTGCCTGTAGGAGGGGCGCCATATTTCCATCGAACATCCTCCCGCAGGAGTTCACCTTTCCAGTCGCTGACATTAAAGGGGGGATTGGCGAGGATGTAGTCTGCCTTCAGGTCTTTGTGGATATCCTGCCTGAAGCTGTCCGCATGATGGGGGCCGATGTTGCTATCAATTCCTCTGATGGCGAGGTTCATCTTGCAGAGCCGCCATGTGGTGGGATTTGATTCCTGACCATAGATGGATATATCACCCCGTTTGCCGCCATGAGCTTCCACAAACTTTTCAGACTGGACAAACATGCCGCCTGAGCCGCAGCAGGGGTCATAAACCCTTCCCCTGTATGGTTCTATCATCCCGACAAGGAGTTTCACTACAGACTGGGGTGTATAGAATTCACCTCCGCCTTTACCCTCTGCAGAGGCGAAGCGGCCGAGGAAATACTCATACACACGGCCCAGGATATCTTTTGAACGACTTTCGGCATCACCAAGTCCAATGGTGCTGATGAGGTCTATCAGCTCACCAAGGGTATGCTTATCCAGAGTAGGACGGGCATAATCTTTTGGCAGTACTCCCTTCAGTGTGAGATTTTCTTTCTCAATGGCGATCATGGCATCGTCAATCAGTTTGCCGATGGCCGGTTGTTTGGCATTGTTGCGAAGCTTTGACCAGCGGGATTCCTTAGGGACAAAAAAGATGTTTTCAGAGATGTACTCGTCCCGGTCTTCTGCAGTACGGAACTGTTCATCGCTGTAAGGGCTGTAATAGTCGCTCTTTGGATTGGCGGTCTCTTTGGTCAGCCAGGAATGTCGTTCTTCAAAGGCGTCAGAGATGTATTTGAGGAAGATCAGCCCGAGGACGACATGCTTATACTCCGCAGGGTCCATGTGGCCCCGCATCTTGTCCGCCGCCTGCCACAGCTTCTCTTCAAATCCGAGGTTGCCCCCATTGGCGGTCTTCTTTTTTGTGCCCCTTTGCTGTTGCTTCATGATATGCCAATAAATTAGCCATAGTTATACCGAATCCCCTCTTAATTTGCAATGTCTATTGATAGCCGTCCTGCCGCCATATGCATGCCGTCATCTACATTGACCTTTTTTCTTCCTTTCTGCTAAGATAATCCCACTCAATCAAGAATCAGGGGGGCAGCGGATGGTCCGTCAATCGTGGAGTCGGAGGGGCTTTTTAAAGGCATCGCTGGTCGGGGCCTTTCTCCTCCTTGGCAGGCCTGCCTTTCCAGAAATAGTAAGGCCTGAAAGACCGGAAGAGGGGAGCCTCCTCCTCTATAATACGCACACGCAGGAGCGCCTGGATATCTGCTACCGAGATGCCTCAAGTGGGTATGACCCTGCGGCCCTTGACGCCCTGGACCACTTCTTCCGGTGCCACTACACTCAGAAGGTGGTAAAGATGGATATCAGGGTAATCGAGTTTCTGAATGCAGTGGACAAAGAGGTGGGAGGGGGACATGAGATCCACATCATCTCGGGTTACAGGTCCCCGGAATACAATGACCTTCTGATCCGGGAGGGGAGAGAGGTTTCTCAACATAGCCTCCATCTGCAGGGAAAGGCCATTGATATCCACGTCCCCCGTGTGGGTTTGTCTGCCGTGAGACGAGCCGCCCTTCGACTTGGATATGGTGGTGTCGGCTATTATCCCCACTCTGGGTTTGTCCATATAGACTCGGGGAGATTCAGGTACTGGTGAGTCTTCTCTATTGCCGGCGTATCCTTTTTTTTATCTTGCTTTTTCTCTATTTATTTTCTTATCCTTCGTGGGGCGCCGCTCCCAAAAAGCCGCCTTCCCTCTGCAGCATCCCGTACCCAAGCGATGACAGCGTGGAGTGGGAATGCCGTCAACTAAGGAATAATGAGACCCTTGAGGGTCTTTTTGGAGATCGTTGGACGGATGTGGCCCGGTTCAACAGGGTCGACCGGCGCCACGCCCATGCAGGGGTCTCCATAAAAGTCCCCAGGGTAATGGAAGAGATCAGGGATTTTACCCCGATGCCCTTGAGCTATCCGCCGGCAGAAGGGGAGGCAAAATTTATTCTTGTGGACCTGTCGGAACAATTCTTAGGGGCCTATGAACTGGGACGCCTGGTCTTTTCAAGACCCATTGCGACCGGGGAAGCCGGGAATGAGACCCCCACAGGAGAATTCAGGATAACCGCTTTCCACCGCCATCACCAGTCCTCGGCATATTTTATCGAGGATACGGATATCCCTTATCCCATGAACTATGCCCTCCGGTTTCATGTTAACCGGATGGGGGTCTCTTACTGGATCCATGGACGTGACCTCCCGGGTTATCCCGCCTCTCACGGCTGTATCGGGCTTTATGACGAGCCGATGCAGCAAACGTACTATCATTACCCCAGAACCCCGGTGCTGGAAGATGCCAGGACCCTTTATGAATGGGTTATCACCCCTCTCCCTGATGACGGGAGGTTTCGCATCTTGAAAGAAGGCCCCAGGGTGTTGATCGTAGGTGAGGCCCCGAGGGTGGTAAATAGCGCCAGTAAATAGCGCCAAAACTTGACCTTTGCCTTGGGGAAGTTATACACTAACTTTGGAATATACAATAAGGCAAGGAGGACTTCGTATTTCCAACCTCTACGGCAACACGATTGGGTTAAAGGCCGACCAGTTGAGGCGGCTGAAGAATATCTACCGCCGCAGGATCCTGCCTGCGGAGGTCCTTTCAGGCGAGCTGGCCCGGTATGTGACGTCGCTGTCGTCAGAGATACACCGTCAGATCGGCCTGATCATTGACCGCCAGGGGGTCATCCACCATGTTATTGTGGGGGATCAGAAAGAAATCGTGATCCCGGACCTCTCTGATTTTGGCCTGGGGAAGAGACGCCTTCGCGGGGTCCGGTGCATTCATACCCATCTGAAAGATGAGCCGCTGAACCAGGATGACCTTACGGACTTAGCACTGCTCCGGCTGGATCTTATGGCCGCTGTCGGCGTGGGGGATAACGGACTCCCTGCCCATATCCATATAGCCCATCTTGTCCCCCCGAATCCCGAAGGCACATCTTATAAGCTTCTTGAGAAGGTCCCATTCCATCAGTTGAACCTGAATCTGTCGGACTTCCTTCGTCAGATTGATGAGGAGATCGCCTTTTCACACAAGGGGATTGATATCGAAAAGGGGGACCGGGCCGTGATCGTCAGCGCCTCTCAAAAGGGGAGGGCAGAACAGGAGGATTCCTTAGAAGAGCTCAGAGAGCTGGCAAGGACTGCGGGCGTTACCATACTGGATGCCGTCATCCAGAGGCCCAAAATCATCCACCCGAAATATCTCGTGGGTGAAGGGAAGATCAGGGAGCTGATCATAAAATCGCTCCAGGGCGGCGCCAATCTCATCATCTTTGACCAGGACCTCTCACCCACCCAGGTCAAATCAATCGGGGAGATTACGGAGTTGCGGGTTATTGACAGGACCCAGCTCATCCTTGATATATTTGCCCGGCGGGCCCACAGCAGGGATGGAAAGGTCCAGGTCGAGCTGGCACAGCTCAAGTATCTCCTCCCGAGGCTGGTCGGCACTGGGAAGGCCCTCTCAAGGTTGGCAGGGGGGATCGGCGGGAGGGGGCCCGGGGAGATGAAGCTGGAGATTGATCGAAGGAGGATCAGGGACAGGATCACTCACTTAGAGAGGGAGTTAGAGCACCTGAGCATGGCGAGGAGGCAGAGGAAGGAAAGGCGCGTTGAGACCCATATCCCGATCGTTTCTATCGTCGGCTATACCAATGCAGGGAAATCCACCCTGCTGAATGCCTTGACGAAGAGCAGTGTCAGAACCGAGGACCTCCTGTTTGCCACCCTGGATACTGCGAGCCGGCGGCTGAGGTTCCCGCGTGAGCGCGAGGTGATTGTCACGGATACCGTCGGTTTTATCCGTGAGCTCCCCGAGGACCTCTTTGGGGCCTTCAGGGCGACGCTGGATGAGCTGAGGGATGCGCACCTGCTGGTCCATGTCGTGGATATCAGCAATCCCCGATTTGAACAGCAGATGACTGCGGTGGACAAGATCATCCGGGAGCTTGCGCTGGAGCATATCCCATGCCTCCTGGTATTTAATAAGATAGATCAGGTGGACCCGGAGGAGGTCAAGGCATTATGCCAGCGGTTTGAGGCGATTGCCATCTCGGCGATACATCCGGAGTCCCTGATGCCTCTTCTTGCCGCTATGGAGGAGAGGATATGGAAGGAATAAAGAGATATCGGACAATACTATTATCCCTTTCCACCCTTCTTTCCCTGATCTTTTCCGCCTGTCAGACCGCACCGGTTACAGGCCGTTCCCAACTCATCCTGATCCCCGAATCGATGGAGATAGAGATGGGTCTGACCTCCTATAAAGAGACCCTGAAGAAGGCAAAACTGTCTGAAGATAGAGAGAGCGTGGATAGGGTCAGGAGGGTGGGGGAGAGGATCGCCAGGGTTGCTGATCGAAAGGATTATAAGTGGGAGTTTAATCTCATCAATGATGACAAGGTTGTCAATGCCTTTGCGCTTCCCGGCGGGAAGGTGGCCGTGTATACCGGTATCCTGAAGTATACAGAGGGGGATGCCGGATTAGCCGCTGTGATGGGACATGAGGTGGCCCATGCCCTAATCAGGCACGGGGGGGAGAGGATCAGCGCAGGGATCCTGGCGCAATTAGGGATGATCGGGTTGAGCACTGCGATTAAGAATAAAGACCCTGTGGCGATCGGCGCCATCAATCAGGCCTATGGGATCGGGGTCAATGTGGGGGTCCTGCTCCCCTTTAACCGGAGTCAGGAGCTGGAGGCGGACAGGGTCGGCCTTGTTCTGATGGCAAAGGCAGGGTATGACCCGAAAGAGGCCGTAGCCTTCTGGAAGCGTATGATGAAGGGAAAAGACAAGGCCCCGCCGGAGTTTCTCTCCACACACCCTGCAACGGGCAAAAGGATTAAGGAGCTGGAACAGTGGCTGCCGGAGGCCATGAAATACTATCAATAGAAAAGGGGACAGATTTATTTTACATTTTATTGTAAAATAAATCTGTCCCCTTTTCTATTGACACTTTCTCTTGACACTTATCCAACAGAATAGGTATGATGGGCAGACTTTCATGGAGGGGTGCACAAGGTTGAGAAGGACCATCATACTCATAACTTGCGTTTTCGGCTTCGGCAATTTCTTTTTCTCCCATCCCGCCCTTGCCCACCGGCCGCTGACTACACAGAGCGCCTATCCCCTTGAGATACACCGGATCAAGCTGGAGAGCGGGATCAGGTACACCAATTTTCCAAAGGCGGATGAGGCCTATGGCCTGGATATCGAACTGAACTACGGGATCATCAATAATCTCGATGTTGGAATCGAGGTCCCCTACCTGTTCTGGCAGCCTGAGAATGAAGATAACGTTCAAACTGTGGGGGACATGATTCTGAAATCGAGGCTCCTCTTTTTAAAGGGGCGTGAGGGGAACCCCATCTCACTGACGATTCAACCCTTCTTTAAAGTGCCCACCCCAAAGAATGATACGCAGGTGTTGCAGTCAGGACCCGGGCTCAGCACCGGCGAGACAGACTTCGGTTTTGTCTTTATTGCTACACGAGAGATAGCTCCGATCGTTGCCCATATGAATCTGGGCTACACCTTTATCAATAAGCCCTCTTTTGGCAGGGATTATGAAAATGTCTTTAGCTTTAAACTGGCCGTAGAATATGAAGGGGCGAAGAAGGGGCTTGAGCTTGTGGGCGAACTGAACGGGGAGACCAATAAAGACCCTTCCGGGGATGATCTCCTCTCTGTGCTGCTTGGGGCGCGGTTTGTACTTAAGGAAGGAGTCTCTGCCGATGTCGGTTATGGCATCGGGGTGTCCGACGCAAGTCCTGATTCTACTGCGACTATGGGCCTGACGATGGATTTCTGATTGAAGCTGGAAAACGCGTTGTGCATTTTTGAGTTTCGATCAATCTAACTTCATCTCTTTGGATACGACGACGACCCCTGATTCTGTCACAAAAAACCGCTTTTTGTCGTCTTCACGGTCATACCCGATCACGGCCTGTGGGGGGACTTTCACATCCTTGTCAATGATCGCCCTTTGTATCCTGCAATACCTCCCGATCTCGACATTTTCCAGGATGACAGAGTCTCTGACATCCGCATAACTATTGACCCTGACATTCGGAGACAGGACCGAGCTCTGAACCCTTCCCCCGCTGACGATGCACCCGCCGCAGACGATGGAGTCGAGCGCTACGCCGAGCCGGCCCCCTTCTGCCTCCTGGGCAAAGACAAATTTGGCCGGGGGATTCTGGCCCTGATAGGTCCTGATAGGCCAATCCTTATCATAGAGGTTAAACACCGGTGTTACGGCGATAAGGTCTATATTCGCCTCCCAGTAGGCATCGATGGTCCCGATATCCCTCCAGTATTTTGCCTCTTTCTGATTCAGGTCTTTAAAATTATAGGCATAGACCCTGCTGTTACCGATCATCCGCGGCAGGATATTCTTGCCGAAGTCATGGGCAGTATCCTCCCGTGAATCAGCCGCCAAATAA
>JACRHF010000047.1 GCA_016217665.1 Nitrospirota bacterium
GGATCTGCTGAGGAACTTTATAGGGCTATAGTTTTAATTAAGGGTTCAAGGGTATTATTAAAAATCACTCGACCACTATACTTATGATTAGAGAAGCCATAACCAAGCTTGTAGACAAAACAGACCTGACCGAGGGAGAGACTGAGGGGGTTATGGAGGAGATCATGAGCGGTCAGGCCACTCCGGCTCAGATAGCCGCTTTCCTTATCGCCCTCAGGATAAAGGGGGAGACGGTAGAGGAGATTACCGGTGCGGCAAGGGTGATGCGTAACAAGGCGACCCGGATTAACGTGCAGGACCCCCATGTGGTAGATACCTGTGGTACAGGCGGGGACCGCTCACACACCTTCAATATCTCGACGGTTTCTGCCTTTGTCGTGGCCGGGGCGGGCATCACCGTGGCAAAGCATGGAAACCGTTCTGTCTCAAGCCTGTGCGGGAGTGCAGATGTCCTTAAGGCGCTGGGGGTGATGATAGATATACCGCCTGAAAGGGTAGAACGGTGTGTCAACGAGATAGGGATAGGGTTTCTCTTTGCCCCGATGCATCATCCTGCGATGCGGCACGCAATAGGACCAAGGCAGGAGATCGGCATAAGGACCCTATTCAATATCCTTGGTCCGCTGACCAACCCCGCAGGCGCCGCCTGTCAGGTGGTCGGGGTATACTCATCGCACCTGACAGAGACATTGGCCAGGGTATTGCTGAACCTCGGGGCCTCTCACTGTTTTGTGGTGCATGGGAGCGACGGACTGGATGAGATAACCATCACCGGCGAGACAATGGTTAGTGAGGGGATTAGCGAGGGGTACAGGGAGAAGGTGAAGACCTATAAAATCCGGCCGGGGGATTTCGGGATAAAGACCGGGACCCTTGAGGATATCCGGGGAGGCCGCGCAGAGGATAATGCCCGGATTGTCCTGAAAATCCTGGAGGGGGAGAGGGGACCGAGGCGGGATATAGTCCTCCTTAACGCATCTGCAGGGATTATGGCAGGCGGAAGGGCCTCTGATTTTCCGGCGGCTATCAAGGCGTCAGAGGAATCTATAGATTCCGGAAAGGCCTTGGCAAAATTGGAGGCATTAAAGAGGGCTACGACTCAGCTATCCTAAGGAGAGTAAGAGAAGAGGTGATCAGGGAGGTGACCGTAGGAGGAATTTTATCGAAGATCATTGAGGGCAAAAGGGAAGAGCTGATTGAATGCCGGACAAGGCTCCCGCTGAAGGAGATCAAGTCGCACATTCGTGGCGTTGATCCCCCGCGGGATTTTTGTGCAGCGATATCCTCAAACACAGACGACAGGGGTATCCGCCTGATTGCGGAGATTAAGAAGAGTTCTCCGTCAAAAGGTCTCCTGATCTCAGACCTGAAGGTTGATGACCTTGCAAAAAGGTATGAAGAGGCAGGGGCATCGGCGATATCCGTACTGACCGAGAGGCGGTTTTTCTCAGGAGGTCCTGAGAATATCGGCATTGCGAAAGAGAATGCGAAGCTCCCGGTACTGAGAAAGGACTTCCTCTTTGAGGAGTATCAGATATACGAATCAAGATATATAGGCGCTGACGCACTCCTCCTGATCACCGCCGTATTAGAACCATCAGCCCTCTCTGATTTTATTTTACTCGCAGAAGGACTGGGCATGTCCAGTCTGGTGGAGGTCCATGATGAGAGAGAGCTTGAAAAGGCGCTGAAGGCCGATGCACGGATCATTGGCATTAATAACAGGGACCTGACGACCTTTAAGGTAGATATAGAGACCACCTTCAGGGTTATCAGAGAGATTCCAAAAGGGAAAGTAGTCGTCAGTGAGAGCGGGATAAACAGCAGGAAGGATGTTGAGAAGTTGAAAAACATCGGTGTCCACGCCATTCTGGTGGGTGAGTCGATCGTGACATCTAAGGACGTGGGTGAGAAGATAAGGGAGCTGATAGGGTAGCCGGTAGTTGCCCAATTTATTGGGCAGGGAGGCAGCGCCGGCCTTAATGGCCGGCATCTCTAAGAGAAAGGGGTTGGAGTCAGATGATCAAGGTCAAGATCTGTGGGATAACAAACCTGGAAGATGCCATGGCAGCGGCAGAAGCGGGTGCAGATGCTGTGGGATTTGTATTTTATCCGGAAAGCCCCCGTTTTATTGAACCGGGGAATGCCCGCAACATCATAGCAAAATTGCCGGCATTTATTACGGCGGTAGGCGTCATTGTGGATGAGAGTGAAGATATGGTCCGGCGCATCCTGCGGGAAAGCGGTGTGCAGGTGCTGCAATTTCACGGTTCAGAGTCCCCTCTTCTTTGCACACGGTTCAGAGAAAAGATCATCAAGGCTATCAGGGTAAAAGATGCGGAGAGTGTCCATAGCATGAAGATGTATCCGGTAGACACCTTTCTTCTCGATACACATCATGAAAAGATCAAGGGCGGGACAGGAAGGACCTTTGACTGGAAGCTTGCGGAGCAGGCAAAGGTGTATGGCCATATCATCCTCTCAGGAGGGTTAACCCCTTCCAATGTGGGAGAGGCGATTAAAAAGGTGAAACCTTATGGAGTCGATGTATCCAGCGGTGTTGAGAGGAGTCTGCGGAAAAAGGACCCTTCAAAGATCAGGAATTTTATAAAAGAGGTAAGGAGTCATCATGTTGCCTGACAGCAGCGGCCACTTTGGCATCTATGGCGGGAAGTTTGTTCCGGAAACCCTCATGCCTGCATTAGCAGAATTGGAAGAGGTCTATTCAAAGGCAAAGGCCGACCCTTCCTTTAAAGAAGAATTTGAATACTATCTCACAAAATATGTAGGCCGTCCCACGCCCTTATATTTTGCCGGGAGACTGACAAAGCACCTCAAAGGGGCCAGGATATACCTCAAACGCGAGGATCTGTGTCATACCGGGGCCCACAAGATCAACAATACGATAGGCCAGGCCATCCTTACAAAGCGCATGGGAAAACACCGGGTGATTGCCGAGACCGGCGCCGGCCAGCATGGAGTGGCGACCGCAACCGTGGCGGCCATGTTCGGGCTTGAGTGCGAGATTTACATGGGGACAGAGGATATGGCGCGGCAATCTCTGAATGTCTTCCGGATGAAGCTGCTTGGCGCCAGGGTGACCCCGGTGGATCATGGGAGCAGGACACTGAAAGATGCCATCAATGAGGCGATGAGGGACTGGACTACCCATGTCCGTACCACACATTATGTGCTGGGTTCTGTCCTGGGGGCGCACCCCTATCCTATGATGGTCAGGGATTTCCAGTCTGTCATAGGGAGAGAGGCGCGGGGGCAGATCTTTGAGGCAGAGGGAAGGCTCCCCGACTGCCTGGTTGCCTGTGTCGGAGGAGGGAGTAATGCTATCGGGCTTTTCTACCCTTTTATGGATGACCCTGGTGTCAGGATGGTCGGCGTGGAGGCTGGAGGATTAGGGATCCGGACAGGAAGGCATGCCGCAAGATTTGCCACAGGATCCGCAGGCATTTTTCAGGGGACAAAGACCTATCTCTTGCAGGACAGGGATGGGCAGGTCATGGTGACTCACTCGGTCTCTGCCGGACTCGATTATTCTGCAGTAGGGCCTGAGCATAGTTATTATAAGGACTTAAAAAGGGTTGATTATACCTATGTGACAGATAAAGAGGCGCTGAAGGCATTCTCTCTTTTGAGTGAGATCGAAGGGATCATGCCGGCATTGGAGAGCGCCCATGCCATAGCCTATACCATGAAGTTGGCACCCTCCCTTCCGGGAGATCGTGTTATAATAGTCAATCTCTCCGGCAGGGGAGACAAGGATGTACAGCATGTTTCAGAGATTATAGGGGACCGGTAATCCCCCCCCTTTTTTTAAGGGGGGATGGGGGGATTAAGACGGGGAAAGCGGATTGAGGATGGGAAGAATCGGGGAGACATTCAAAAGACTCAGGAATCAGGGTAAGAAGGCCCTGATTACCTATATCATGGCAGGGGATCCTGATCTCTCTGCAACAGAGGCCCTCATATCCACGATAGAACAGGCAGGCGGTGACATCCTCGAGCTTGGCGTCCCATTCTCAGACCCTGTCGCTGACGGTCCTGCAATCCAGAGGGCCTCTGAGCGCGCCCTTCAGTCTAAGACCACCCTGAGAAAGGTCCTGGCCCTTGTCAAAAAGGCCCGGAAGGATGGCGCGGCAATCCCTGTCATTATCATGACCTACTACAATATCATCTTTCAGTACGGAATCGCCAGATTTTCAAAGGATGCCGCCTCCTCAGGGGTTGATGGAGCGATCATCCCTGACCTCCCCCCTGAAGAGGCAGCCGATTTCATTAAATACGCAAGGTCCTCAGGGCTTGATACCATCTTTCTATTAGCCCCGACCAGTACCGGGGAGAGGATCAAGAGGATCGCATCGTCCTCAACCGGGTTTATCTATTATGTCTCGATGACCGGGATCACCGGGGCAAGGCTTCGTAACCTTTCAGAGATCAGGGAGAAGATACCGGGGATACGACAGCATACGGATCTTCCGGTTGCCGTTGGCTTCGGCATATCCAATGAGGATGATGCTAAGAGGATCGCGAAATGGGCGGATGGTGTTATCATTGGGAGCGCCCTTGTCAAACTGATCGAGGCAAACCGCGGAAGGCGGCTCCTCCTGCCCAAGGTTGCAGGATTTATCAGGGCGATGAAAGGGGCTATTGGCTGATCGATGAGGCTCAGGGTCTTAGGTTGTTATGGGGGGGAACTGCTTGGGCATCAGAGCACGGCCTTCTTGATCAACGGCCATCTGCTCATAGACGCCGGGAGTGTGAACTCCCTGGGGGGGGTGGATGAGATCTCAAAGATACGCCACGTAGTCCTGAGTCACATCCATCTGGATCATATAAAGGCCCTCCCCTTCATAGCGGAACTACTGGCCGAGGGGGGGAGAGGGGTAGAGGTATTCGGCACAGAGGAGACGATAGGATTTCTCAAACAACATATATTCAATGGTTCTGTGTGGCCTGACCTCTCAAGGCTTCCAACCCCTGAGAACCCCGCTGTCCGGTACAGCACCATGCGGGAGGGGGGCACGGTCATTGTGAACGGGCTTTTAGTGAAGGCCATCCCTGTCAACCATACGGTACCCACGACGGGGTTTTTAATCAGTGACAGTCTGGCTTCAATGCTCTACTCAGGAGATACAGGAACGACAGACAGGATATGGTCAGAGGCGAACAATGCGCAAAATTTAAGGGCACTCATGGTAGAGGTCTCTTATCCAAACAGACTCAAAGACCGGGCGGTAATTACGAAGCATCTGACCCCGCACCTTTTGACCGAAGAGCTCAAAAAGGCCGGGTTGAAAAGGGAGACATGGATAGGGGTCTATCATCTGAAGCCACCCTTTGTAGATGAGATCAGGAAGGAGATCTGCGGGTTGAGGATGGATAATCTCATCCTCCTTGAAGATGGCGATACATTTGAGACATGAGGTAGAAAAAGGGGACGAAAAAGGGGACAGATTTATTTTGCATCCCAAAATAAATCTGCGATGCAAAATAAATCTGTCCCCTTTTTCGTCCCTAAATTTGAAAGATATTCTATGTCCTGGTTTAAGAGAGAAGATAGAAAGATAAAGATCCCGGAAGGGCTCTGGATCAAATGCAACTACTGTAGGGAGATTATCTACAGAAAGGAGGTAGAGAAGAGCTCTATGGTCTGCCCAAAATGCAGATACCACTTCTATATCTCTGTTGAAGATCGAATCACCCTGATGCTTGATGAGGGAAGTTTTAAAGAGTATGACAGGGAGATCTATCCGCTCGATCCCTTAGGCTTCAAGGATTCCATGAAATACAAGGACAGGCTCAAAAGCTATCAGAAGTCTGCCGGTTGCGCAGATGCGTTCATCTATGGAGAGGGGAGGATCAACAGCCACCCCGTAGTTCTGGGTGTCTTTAATTTTAAATTTATGGGCGGAAGCATGGGATCTGTTGTCGGAGAAAAGATACTGCGGGCAGCGGAGGCCTCTTTTAATAGCAGGGTTCCGCTTATCATTGTCTCGGCATCGGGCGGGGCAAGGATGCAGGAAGGGATACTGTCCCTGATGCAGATGGCCAAGACCAGCGCGGCCATAGCCCGCCTCTCAGAGGCCGGGGTCCCGTACATCTCCATACTGACAGACCCCACATTCGGTGGGGTGACCGCAAGTTTTGCCATGTTAGGGGATATCATCATGGCCGAACCCAAGGCCTTGATAGGTTTTGCAGGACCCCGTGTCGTGGAGCAGACCATCAAGCAGCAGCTTCCCGAGGGCTTTCAGCGCGCCGAGTTTCTCCTGGAGCACGGCATGATTGATATGATCGTTGAACGGAAGATGCTCAAAGAAACCCTGATGCAGGTCATACGGTTTTTTGGATAAGGTCCATGTCCTATCAAGATGAGCTGGAATATCTCTACTCCCTCCATCAATTCGGCATAAAATTAGGCCTTTCGAATATCAGGGACTTATGCGCTCTCTCAGGCAATCCCCAGGAAAGGATAAAGACCGTCCATGTAGGAGGGACGAATGGCAAGGGGTCTACTGCGGCGGTCCTGTCCTCCATATTACAGGCGGCCGGCTATAAAGTAGGACTCTATACCTCTCCCCACCTCACAGACTTTACTGAGAGGATCAGGATCCATAATATCCCCATCCCGAAAGAGAGAGTCGCCGGCCTTGTCAAGAATGTCAGGAAATGTGTGGGAGACCGGGATATTATGCCCACATTCTTTGAATTGACAACGGCCCTTGCCCTGTCATACTTTGCCGAAGAGTTGGTCGATATTGCGGTCATGGAAGTAGGGATGGGGGGGAGACTGGATGCTACCAATATCATCAATCCCCTGGTATCGGTCATCACCCATGTCGGGTATGATCATATGGAACATCTGGGCGCCTCATTGGAAGAGATAGCCATAGAGAAGTGCGGGATCATCAAGAGGGGGGTCCCTGTCATTACCTCAGAGTCAAAGGGGCACATTCTCTCTATCATAGAGGAGAGCGCCGGAGAGGCGGATGCCATGCCCCACGTTTATGGGAGAGAGTTCTATGCGGAACCTGTCAGGATGACTCCATACTACAGCGAGTTCTGGTATCACGGTCTTCAATGGGGAGGGCTCCTGCTCAAGACTCCCCTTGCAGGCAGGCACCAGATGTTTAATATGGGGGCTGCCCTGTGCGCGGCTGAGCTTTTAACAGGAATGGGTTTTGATATCACGGAAAGACAGGCGGCAGAGGGTGTGAGGAATGTGTCCTGGCCCGGCAGGCTTGAGATGGTATCAGACAGGCCGCAGATATTTCTGGACGGGGCACACAATCATGACGGCGCTGTTTCACTGCGGAGGTTTATAGAGGATGTGTTGATGACCCAAAGGGCCCATGGAAAGATCGTCCTCCTGTTTGGGGTATTAAAGGATAAAGATGCCGGCGCTATGATCGGGGAGCTAATCCCCTGTTCCACAGAGGTCATCATTACGAGTCCCAATACAGAGAGGGGCCTGCCTGTGGAGGCGCTGAGAGAGATCGTGGAAAAACAGGGTATTAAACCCCATGTGACCCGGACGATATCCGGGGCATTATCCCTGGCACATGACATCGCCTCTTCTTCGGATACTATTATTGTGACCGGTTCATTATATGTTGTGGGGGAGGCCAGGGCATTGATAGCCGCCAAGCTGGTGAACGGATGAGCAGAGGGTCCCCCCGCATCATTATCCTCTTCCTGCTTCTCTTCCTGATATCGTCCTATTCCTTTGCAGAGACCCCGGTGGTCAGGATAAAGAGTGATGTCCTTGAGTACAGCGCCGGGATTTATACGGCCAAAGGGGACGTTACCATTCTTCAGGAGGATAGGAGGCTTACCGCATCCACCGTTATCTTAGACAACAACACCGGGGAGGCCACTGCCTACGGTCATGTAGAGTTTGTCGACGGCAATAACACCCTATCATCGGAGGGTCTTAAGATCAACCTCCACACCAACTATGCCAGGATTGATCAGGGAAGGATCTTTATCAAAGAGGATAACTATCATATCGAAGGGGATACGATAGAGCGGTTATCCGGAGACAGGTTCAAGATCAGGAAGGCGGCCTTTACCACCTGCGATGGCGAGCGGCCCTGCTGGAGGTTTAAGGGGGAGAACATCAATATACACCTCAATCATATCCTGACTGCAGAAAGCGTTTCTTTTGCCGTAAAGAACATCCCTATATTTTACCTGCCTTATATAGCCCTTCCGATCCTGCAGGAAAGGCAGACCGGGCTTCTGATACCCCGTGTAGGATATAACACAGGGGAGGGATTAAAGATAAACAACGCCTTCTTCTGGGCGATTGCGGAGAATCAGGATGCGACCCTCTATGCGGATTACTATGGCAAGAAGGGGTGGGGGTCCGGGTTAGAGTACCGGTATCTGTTCAGTCACGATACACGGGGACAGTTTAACGGTTATTATATCCGGGACGTCCAGATAGACAAGTCACGGTGGGATATAAAATATAATCATAGACAGGCCCTTTCTGAGGATGCATCCGCCAGATTACGGATCAACTACCTTAATGATAAGACATTATATAAGGATATCAGCGAAGATATCGGGGAGCGTCTCCAGCGGGCCCAGGATTCGGATCTCTATGTGAATAAGAGATGGGATGCCCTGTCAATGCATCTATGGGGACAGTATACACAGAATCTCTCCGGGAATAACGAGGGGATCTTTCAACGGGTTCCTGAGGCAGGGATCAGGGTAATGGACAGGCAGGCCAGCAGACTCCCTGTCTACTGGGGCCTGATCTCCTCTGTATCACGATGGGAGGAGACCCATACGGGTCTAACGCGATTGCATTTGGCGCCCCAGATATCGGCCCGTTTCTTTGAGACCAAAGGTGTTATGCTGATCCCCGAGGCCGGTACAGAACAGGTCTTCTACTATATTGATGGAGATAAAGAGACGGTTCAAACAAGCCGCTACAACCTCGCCGCCACCCTATCTACTAAGATTTATAAACCCTTTGCCACTGCCTCAGGTCATGTGGAACACTTTATAGAACCTGCCCTGAGGTATGAATATGCAGAAGGTTCTTTAAAAGGGACTCTGCCTTTTCCAGACCTCAATCCCCCCTCCCCCCCCTTTACAAAAGGGGGGAAAAGGGGGGATTCTCTTACAGAGAGAAATCTCCTCTCTCTCTCATTGATTAACAGGGTCGTGTCTATAGCTAACGATGAGAGCTATGAGCCGCTTTACTTGAGGCTAAGCCAGATGTACAAGATAGATTCTACTACTCCAGTATCCTCTGATTCCGGTTTTTCTGACCTGAGGGTAGAGGCTATTATAAGGCTGAAAAAGATGGTCTCCATTGATACCGATGCCACCTATAATTACAGCGATCATGCGGTAAGGTCTGTGGGTGCAGACGTAAATTTTAGAGGCGACAGCGCCCATTTGACCCTTGGGCAGAGATATACCCGGGAGGCCCCCTCCATAAGATTTCTGACGGCCTCAGCCGGTGCAAGGTTATATAAGATGGATCTCTCTATGGACCTTTGGTATGATGGTAAAGACCATGTGTTGAGAGAGGCAGACTATGCCCTGAAATATGGTTTTCAGTGCTGGGGGGTAACGTTCACGTACCGGTATAAGCCTGAAGAAGAGCAATTTAATGTTCTTCTGACGTTAAAGGGGATCGGCTCTGTGGGAGGGAGTTAATTTAATCCTTAGTCCTGTCTCTTCCGCGTGATCTCTACCTCAAAATGACCCTTGATCGCTTCTACGGGGGCAGGACACTTTCTTAATCGCACAGTAACCTCTGAGACCTTAAAACTCTGCAGGATTTCTCTTGCGACCCTCTCTGCAAGGGTTTCTAAGAGGTGATAGGACTCACCCCTTCCTATGGAGACCACCTTATCACACAGGCTGACATAATCAACCGTATCCTCCAACCTGTCAGAGGCGGCTACCTTTGACAGATCCAGGGTTATTTGGATATCTGCAGATATCCTCTGGCCCACATGCCGTTCTTCCTCTGTGATGCCGCAGTGCCCTATGAATTCTATATCTGTGATAATAATCCGATCCATTTTATCTATTCCAATCCCCCTTTGAACCCTAACTTGTCACCCTGAACTTGTTTCAGGGTCTCTTAATTATTTGGGTCTTGTTAGATGCTGAAACAAGTTCAGCATGACAGGGCATGCTGTTATGCAATTTGTACAACAGTCTCTTACGTCCTTCCAAACACTGTCTTCCCTAAATTATAAACGAAGATATAGGCAGATACTGCATACAACAGTGCAGAACCTGTGAGCATAAACTGCAACAGGGCGACCCCGTAGTAGGTCTTTGATAAGGGCCAGGAGATGATCAGGCCGATCAGGCCTGCATTCGAAAGGATGAGGTGCAGACCCGCCAGCCTGTCGCTGTAAAGAGGCCTCCCGCTAAACCGGGGCAATACGTGATAGGACACACCAAAAATCATCATAGAGACCCATCCTAACAGATTGGTGTGGGCGTGCATCGCCAAAAGCCATCCAATAGCATCCGGGAAGACCGTAAATAGCACCCCTATGGTCACGCCAATACAGAGATATATCAAGCCTGCCAGGATAAAAAGCCTTGTAACCTTGCTCAAATCATACCTCCAAAACATAAAAGCCCCGGGCTGTCACCCGGGGCTTTTATGCATTTCCATTTTAACGTCCTTTTTAACCCTACGGACCTATTTCTTCAGAAGGGTCTTAAGGTATGCAATCACATCTTCAATATCGCCGGCGCTTAAGGTCTTGGCAAAACTGACCATAGCGGTTCCAGGCCTGCCTTCCAGAATAGACTTGTGAAGTCTGGCGTCATCGATACCCTTCATCTCATTCGCATCCGTGAAGTTCCTGGGTTTTGGGGTTAGTGGAGCTGCTGCCGGGCCCTTTCCATCCCCCTTGTCTCCATGGCATACGACACAGTTGGCCTTGAAGACCTTTTCACCCTTTGCGGCATCCCCTGCCCAGCTCTGGGAAGCAACGAGTACGAAACCGAAGGCTACAGTCAGTGCAAGAATCGTAAATTTTCCCCCTTTTGACATCTCTCCATCCTCCTTGTTTGGTTGTTAGGTTTTATATATTTGTCATTCCGGGCTTGACCCGGAATCCAGTTTTTCTTCTGGATTCCCGCTTTCGCGGGAATGACGGAATGTCATTATCCTTCTGATCTTCTTCGTAATTTCTGTTTTACTCTCCCACCCCCTTCACAGCATCAGTAGATTGCCTGTCCCCATTGTGAGTAAGAAGTAGTAAAACAATATATCTTCCCGTAAGTTTAAAGTCAAGTAAAAAATAGGGCAGGGAAACTTTCCCCTGCCCTATTTTTGTAACTCACAGAGTGCCTATCACTTAAAAGTGAAACGTCAATGAGGCCTCAAGCTTGAGCTGGTCGTCAGGAGAAATGAAATTTCCAGAAGTATCTTCGCTTCCTAAAGCATCACCAGCGGCCAAATAGGCTACGCCAATGTTAGCTGAAAGGTTCTTGTCGACAACGCAGTTCGTGTTAGCATAGACCTCAACACCCAGGTCACTGGATTTTTTGGAAGTAAACACAACATCTTCAGAGGTTTGTGCCCAGACCAGGCCGACCTCTGGGGTATGGGTCATTCCCGCACCCTTCATGGATGGCAGGGTTACAGCCGCTTTTATAGCCTGGAGGCCTTTACCACCGACCACATATGAGGAAACCATGCTACCGCCTCCTATGCTTGTTACACCCTCATGGTTGTTAAAATCATCACGTACCAGGATGTTACTTGCCCGGAAGTCCCCATCTATCGTGTTGATGTTAACATCCTTACTGGTTGGACTTGTATCCTGGCCAGAAGCATAAAGGATAGCTGCATTTAGCCCAACGGGCCCTGCAGGCATGCTCCCAGATAGAAGGAAATTGGAGCCCTTAAAGTTACCTGACTGAGTTGCTGAGAGTCCTACATCACCCCTAAAAATATCTACTTCAGCGGCTACATCTGCAGGTCCTACTTTTCCATTACCTGTAAGCCCTATGACCTGCAACTTGGTATCATTTTGGGTGTTAGTGGGGTCCAGAGCGACACTAACACTATTTAATGCAGCAGCTACCACAAAGAGGTCAGCACCAAAACCCGATCCGGCGATATCCTTTATACCTGCATTTACGGCAAAGGCTGTATCATCGCCTGCACCACGAGGTCCCGAGTTGGTAGCCGGTGCATCGTCTTCACCTAAGAGTAGATATCCCACCAACAGGTTTACAGGCCCTATCGGTGCAGCTACAGCAACAAGGTCAGCCGTATCATTCATTACAAGTCCATTTCCAAGTTTTACCTCATAACGGCCGCCGATTACTGTTGCTGCAGGAAAATTGACCGCCAGATAAGCCTGACGTACCCCGACCAAGGCATAAGAATGTCCTGTATCATTTCCCAGCACAAGATTCCCAGTAGTATCCCCATCATTAGCCATTGAAGCGTTCAGAAAATCCACCTGCAATACCCCTGTGGTCATCCCCTGGCTGACTTTAGCATCCAGCCGGAACCTTGCATCCAGCCAGTTGGCATCACCGGTCTTGGTAAAATCTTGTGACTGGACATAATAGGCCCTTGCCCTCAGATCCCCGCCCACATCTATCTTGGCTGCAAAGGCTGGCATGGCATGCCAGACTGTGACTGCTATCGCTACTGCGATAATCGAATATATCCGCTTCTTCATCCTCTCCTCCTTTAGTAGTTTGTTTAGCAGTTAGAACTAAACCCTTCCTTAAATTTCCTGCAATTGTCAGCAAATTCCGAGCGTCAATCACCTCCTTTTTCATGAAATTTTATCAACAGTAATATCCTGTGGTTTTAGAAACGTAGTTGTAAGCTCTGATGAAGGATAGTCTTCCGGGGTTGTAAGATAGCAAGTTGTATAATTTCTGTCAACAAAAATTTTTACCTGAAGTTTTAAAAGACCAGTTGTATACCGAGCTGGAGTTTGTCTTCGTCCTTTTGAGACCCTTTGCCATCCTGCTTCACATATTCACCTATGAGACCTATATTGGGCGCTATATAGTAGTTTGCATCAAAGACATATTTATTGTCTTTCCTGGCGAACGTATCTTTATCCTCTATCTCATGGCGGATAGTGCATATCAGTTGAGGCCCGGCCGCAATCATCAATTCTGTTAAGAGATTGGCCTGGTTGATCCCGTCCACTCCATCCACATTGGACTGGGTATAGTAGGCTAGGGTGAGGGTCACCGGACCAAAATTGAGATTAAGGTTTATATCGAGTTGCGTATGGTCTTCTTCCACCCCGAAACCGGCCCCTGCCTTTGAGGTATAACCCCGAATCCCCAGGGTCTGCCCGGCGATACTATAGGTCCCCCATCCATAATAGGCATTGATATCATTACTGTTATCTTTAAAAGACGGTGTCGTCTCCCCGGGTTTATCTTTTGTCAGCTCGTCATTGGCCACGCCGAAGGCATATCTGATGGCCGCAGATGGGGACTCCCCGTTAAACTCAAGACCATATTGAGTCCGTGTCACAGGGGATAAATAAGGTTCCAGGGTAAGCCTTCGCTTGTTGGCGAGATATAAAAATTCATTATAAAACTTTCCGATCCGGATATTGGCCCTCCCTTCGGAGAGGAGGTCATCAATGATGATGAAGGCAACCCCTGGCTCAATGCTGCCTTCCTCTTCTGACCCAAGGCTTATGAAATAGGAAACCCGTGGCGCAAGGGTCCCGGAGCTGAAAAATTCCAGCTCATCCAGGAGAAAGATACTCTGACTTCCCTCTTCCCCCAACCATCCGTCACCTTTCCGGTCAACCATTTTATACTTAAAAACAGCCATTCCGGAGAGTGGAAAGGCCTTGTCCTGCCATATATAATCCCCCTCTTCCCCTTTAAGCCTGTACCCGTTTTGTTTGAAGGTCATGCCTGTAGGGTTGAGCCGCGGGAACTGGGCATGGCACATGGCGCAGGGGGTATTGTATTTTCTGGAAAAGTAGGGGATGGCATCCGCCTTATCAGGCCAGAGATACCCCACGACAGTACACAAGAAGAAGACGATATAAAAACCGGTATGAATCTTCCAATTTCGCACTCTGCACTCCAGAATCCACATTCTTTTACGCCTTTACCACCCATACCTTGAGATCTGCGGTGACCTCCGGGTGTAATCTTACAGGCACATGAAACAGGCCAAGCTCTTTGATCGGTTTTTCAAGATGGATCTGTTTCTTATCTATGTTGAGACCCTCCGTCGCAAAGGCCTCAGCAATATCGGCAGAGGTGACAGAACCAAACATCTTTTCCCCTTCTCCTACCTGTCTGGAGATGGTGAGGGAGATCTCAGCAACCCTCTTTGAGAGTTCTTCTGCCTCGTGCAGACCCTGTTTCAGGACTTCGTCGGCCTTCTTTTTTTCCCGTTCCACCATCCGGATATTTTCTGTGGTGGTTTCTACGGCCTTTTTCGATGGGATGAGATAGTTCCTGCCATACCCATCCGCCACATTTACGATGTCTCCCATCTTCCCCAACCCCTTGATCTCTTCTTTTAAGATGACCTTCATAATGATCCTTTCGTAGTGAATTCCCTAACTGTTATATCCAACATAGGATACCCTTGTCAATAAAAAATATTTGACACCCCCCATATCCTTCTGTAACATTATGAGGGATTAGGGATGCCGAAGTGGTGGAACTGGTAGACACGCTAGGTTCAGGGTCTAGTGCTCGCAAGGGCATGGGGGTTCGACTCCCCCCTTCGGCACCATTAAAGAAAGGATAGGCAAAGAAAGGACAGGTATGAAGATTACCCATATGAAGATTAGAAGAAGAGTAAGATTTTTTTCTCTGATAGCGGCGCTTGTTATCTTTTTAAATCTTGCGAACAATGTCCTGGCAGAGGAGAATAGCCCGGACAACAGTGAGAAGACCCCCTATACCATCAGGAAGGGCGACACCCTGTGGGATATCTCAGAAGGGCATCTTAAAAATCCATTTCTGTGGCCCTCCATCTGGGAGAAAAACAGGTATATCAAGAATCCGGACCTGATATATCCAGGGCGCCTGCTGGTAATGCCCTACGGGCCTTTTCTTAAGGCCCCTGAAAGTGGGGAGACGGAGGTGCCGCAGGGGCCTCCTGAGTCCGAAGTTGAGTCCGAGGTATGGTCCCTTGTTTCAGCTCCCGCTCCTGCTTCTCAGGAGGAGAGCTCAACCCCTGCGCCCCCGCCTGCACCTCTGGAGCCCATTTCACCCCCTGTGCCAGTTTCCCCGCCTTCTCCTTCCGTACATCGGGCCGTACCTCAGGCCGTATCTCCGGAGCCAAAGGCGGAAGCAAAGGCCTCCATGGCGCCGGCATCGTTCTCAATAATTTCTCAGAGAGGCAGGATGACTCTGACAGCGCTGGCAGATGCGAGTGGTTATATTACCGACAGTATTGAGAATTCCGGGATGATCACGGCTTCCCCGGAAGAGAAGGTCCTGTTTGCCGATGGCGATAATGTCACGCTCCTTTTAAAGGACAAGGCCTCTGTCGGGGACCGGTTTACGATCTTTCAGCCGCCGGCGCCTGTCTCCCATCCGAAGACAGGAAAGAGGGTGGGTATGCTGTTTGTCCCTGTTGGGGAGATAGAGATTACCGGGGTTCAGGGAAGGGACGCCGAGGGCAGGATCATAAAATCCTACACCTATTCATCCCAGGGAGATTATATACAACCCTACAGACCATCCGCCCCTGCTGCCAAGTCGGGGAAGACAGTCCCTGACCTTTCCGGGTATATTATAGAATCTCACGAAGGTAAGATGTTGAATGCGGAATACAGCATTGTGTATCTGGACAGAGGCGCATCGGATGGTGTCATTCCAGGGACAACCTTCTATGTTATTGAAGAAGAGCGTCATGATGTTGTCGGTGAGTTAAGGGTAATCTCGGTGCAGGCCGCAACATCGACTGCCCTGGTGACAAAGAGTGTGGAACCCTTTGACATCGGCAGTAAGATTGTAACCTTGGCAAAGTAAGAGAACCCATCTAAGGGCTATTCAATCTCTCAATTCAACAATACTGATGACTATGGAAAAGCATTACTTATGGCTAATGCTCGCCCGTATCCTTAAGAACAGGGGGGTGCTATCCAGGAGACTGATAGAACGATTCTCTGACCCGGAGACGATATTTTCGGCGTCTATGGAGGAGTTGTGCCATATTGAGGGGGTTACTGAAGATGTGGCTGCGGAGATCAAATCCACCAGGCCTCCCGGAGGGGATATCCGGGATGAGATAAAAAAGATAGAGGATAGCGGCTGCCGGTTTATACCTATGAACCATCCTGACTATCCGGACCGGCTGAAGGATATTCATGATCCGCCCCTCTTTTTATACCTGAAGGGCCGCCTGGACCCGCAGGATTCTTATGCCATAGCCATGGTAGGCACCCGGAGGCCTACCACCTATGGAAGGAGGGTGGCAGAGATGCTCGCAGGCGAGCTCTCCTCAGCAGGCTTCACGATCGTCAGCGGCATGGCACGGGGTATAGACAGCGTTGCCCATAGGGCGGCACTCAAGGCTGGTGGACGGAGTATCGGGGTCTTAGGGTGCGGGATTGACATTGTATATCCGGGAGAAAACACCCCGCTCTTTACAGAGATGGCGGAGAGAGGGGCCATTATTTCAGAATTTCCTGTAGGGACCGGACCTGAGAAGAAGAACTTTCCACAGAGAAACCGGGTCATCAGCGGTCTGTCCCTTGGGACCGTTGTGATCGAGGCGGCAGAGAGGAGCGGTTCTCTCATTACAACAAGGTTTGCACTGGAACAGGGGCGTGAGGTCTTTGCCGTGCCCGGGGATATCAATTCTGAGATGAGCATGGGGGCGAATAACCTGATCAAGCAGGGGGCCAAACTGGTCACAAATACCGGGGATATTTTGGAAGAGTTTGCGCAACTGTTGACGCATCCGTTAAAACATGATATCAGAAATAGCTCAACAGACGACAGGTCTCTTTCCGGCGATGAAGGGGGTATATATGAAAGGATCACGCTGCAGCCTAAGCATGTGGATCAGATCATCGTCGAGAGCGGTGTTGCGCCCCAAAAGGTGATGCAGCTTCTGCTCGGTCTTGAGATAAAGGGGTTCGTAGAACAGTTGCCCGGGAATTGTTATGTAAAGGCCGTCTTGTAACTTGTAAAAAGGCATTCAGGGAAAAATTGCTGATATGAACAATATAAGAGAGGATCAATAAAACATGGCAAAATCGCTAATCATAGTCGAATCTCCTTCCAAGGCCAGGACCATTACCAAATACCTGGGGAAAAAATATAATGTCATTGCCTCGGTCGGTCATGTAAAGGACCTCCCCGCAAGCAAGCTTGGAGTGGACATCGAGAATAATTTTGAACCGGACTATACCACCATCAAGGGAAAGGCGAAGGTCCTGACAGAGATCAAAAAGGCGGCAAAATCAGCGGATGCTATATTCCTGGGACCGGACCCTGACCGGGAAGGGGAGGCCATCGCCTGGCATATTGCCCGCGAGTTAAGCGGGGACAGGGAAAATGTCTACCGGGTCCTCTTCCATGAGATCACAGAAAAGGCCATTAAAGAGGCATTGAAAAGCCCGTCCAGAATTGATATGCACAAGGTGAATGCCCAGCAGGCGCGCCGCATCCTTGACCGCATTGTCGGATACAAGTTAAGCCCGCTCCTTTGGGATAAGGTACGCCGCGGACTCAGCGCGGGCCGGGTGCAATCCGTAGCCGTACGCCTCATCTGTGATCTGGAGCGGGAGATTGAGCAGTTCGTATCTGAGGAGTACTGGTCTGTTCATGCGAAGGTGAAGGGGGAGGTCCCGCCCCCTTTTGAGATAAAATTGATCAAGTGCCGCAATGAAGAGATCCAGATCCCGAATCAGGCCGAGGCAGAGAGGATAAAGACGGCCCTCTCCGGCTGTGATTATATTGTCAAATCGATTGAGAGGAAGGAGAGAAAGAAGAATCCCCTCCCGCCCTTTACGACCAGTAAACTTCAGCAAGAGGCGGCACGAAGGCTGCGATTTACAGCGAAGAAGACCATGGTCATAGCCCAGCAGCTCTATGAAGGATTGGAGATAGGGGAGGAAGGGCCTGCTGGGCTGATCACCTATATGAGAACGGATTCGGTGCGGGTATCTAAGGATGCGCAGGCAGAGGCCAGGGGCTACATCAAACGCAATATCGGCTCTGAGTATCTTCCGGACAGGGCGGTTGAATATAAGAACAAAAAGGGGATACAGGATGCCCATGAGGCTATCCGGCCAACGTCTGCCTCCCGCACCCCCGAAATGATAAAGAACCATGTCGACAAAGATACCTATAATCTGTACAAACTTATCTGGAACAGATTCATTGCCTGTCAGATGAGTCCCGCGATCCTGGATACAACAACTGTTGACATTGAGGCCGGCGACTATCTCCTCCGCGCCGCCGGGTCTGTCATAAAGTTTGCCGGTTTCATGAAACTCTATGAAGAGGCCCGGGATGAGTCTGAACCGGTGCCGGAAGGAGAGGAGGGGATCATCCCTGCCCTGAGAGAGGGAGAGCGCCTCGGCCTGTTAGGCATCGAACCACGTCAGCACTTCACCCAGCCGCCGGCGCGCTATACCGAGGCGACCCTGATCAAGGAGCTTGAGGAAAAGGGGATCGGCCGCCCCAGCACCTATGCGGCGATCCTGTCTACTATCCAGGATCGCAAGTATGCGGAGAAGAGGGAGGGGAAGTTTTATCCTACCGAACTCGGTATCCTGGTGAATGACCTGCTGGTAAAACACTTTCAGGAGCTTATTGATGTTACGTTTACGGCAAAGATGGAAGAGGAGCTTGATGAGATAGAAGAGGGGAGGCATGAGTGGACAGAGGCCGTAGGAGATTTTTACCGGCCTTTTAGCCAGCACCTGGAGAAGGCGCAGAAAGAGATGCGCAATGTCAAGAAGGAAGAGACCCCCACGGATATTACGTGTGAGAAGTGCGGGGGCAAGATGGTGATCAAGTGGGGGAAATTGGGATATTTCCTTGCCTGTTCTGCCTACCCGGAGTGTAAGAACACGACGGAATTTAAGAGGAGGGAAGACGGGAGCATTGAGGTCGTCCGTGAAGAGGGGACCGGTGAGAGCTGTCCGGCGTGTGGTTCCCCCATGGTCATCAAGAGCGGCCGATTCGGAAAGTTTCTTGCATGTTCCGGTTACCCGGCCTGTAAGACGACAAAACCTCTGACAACTGGTGTCAAATGCCCTGAACCGGGCTGTACCGGGGAGATCACAGAGAAGAGGAGTAAAAGGGGGAAGGTCTTTTATTCCTGCACAAGGTATCCGGATTGCAAGTTTGCGACGTGGGATAAACCGCTTTCGCAACCCTGTCCACAATGCGGGGCCCCATTCCTCGTAGAAAAGAGGAGGCGGGGAGGAGAGAGCCAGAGGGCATGCGTCAGGAAAGGGTGTGGATATAAGGAAGAATGAAACCTGAACTCGTAATTATAGGGGGCGGGCTTGCAGGCTCTGAGGCCGCATGGCAGGCGGCAACGAGGGGTGTCCGGGTGCTCCTCTATGAGATGCGTCCGGGGAGGATGACAGAGGCCCACAAGACCGGGGACCTGGCAGAGCTCGTCTGCAGCAACTCCCTTAAATCCGCTGAGATCGTTAATGCCCACGGTCTCCTGAAAGAAGAGCTTAGGATGCTTGGCTCCCTGATCATCCGGATTGCGGATAAGACAAGGGTCCCGGCAGGCTCTGCCCTTGCTGTTGACCGTAACCAATTCTCAAGGAGGGTCACAGAGGCCATAGCCTCCCATCCCAACATAAAGATTATCCGGGAAGAGGTCATCGAGCCCTCGTTTGAGGTCCCTGTGATCGTGGCCACCGGCCCCCTCACGTCAGACAGGCTGATAGCGGGCCTGCAAAGGATTATACAGGAGGAACTGATCTATTTCTATGATGCCATCGCACCGGTGATCAACGGCAGCAGTATCAATGAAGAGATCGCCTTCAGGGCCTCACGGTATGATAAGGGGGGTGCTGATTATATCAATTGTCCGATGGGCAAAGAAGAGTATGAACATTTTTATAACATGCTCATTGCCGCAGATAAGGCAACGTTGAGAGAGTTTGAGGCGATACCCTATTTTGAGGGGTGTATGCCTGTAGAGGCCATGGCAGAACGGGGCAGGGATACCTTAGTCTACGGTCCCTTAAAACCTGTAGGGCTTAAAGACCCCCGGAGTGGAGAACCCCCCTATGCCGTGGTTCAGTTGCGGCAGGAAGACAGATTTGGGCAGGCCTATAACATGGTTGGATTTCAGACGAGGCTGAAATGGCCTGAACAGAAAAGGGTCTTCAGGATGATCCCGGGGCTTGAGCACGCCGAGTTCCTCCGTTACGGGAGTCTGCACCGGAATACCTTTATTAATTCCCCCCTGCTCCTGGATCACTCCCTGAGGCTGAAGAGGGAGGGTAACATCTATATGGCCGGTCAGATCATCGGCGTGGAGGGATACACAGAGTCTGTTGCCATGGGACTTTTAGCCGGATTAGCGGCAACGGCACACCTGCGGGGAGAGGAATTTATACCCCCGCCGGACACGACTGGTGTAGGCGGACTGCTGAATTACGTGACAACCGGCTCCCTCTCGGGATTCCAGCCTATGAATATAAACTGGGGGCTCTTCCCCCCCCTCCCCCTGAAGGCAAAGGATAAAGGGGCATACCGGGAGAAAGTGGCCGAAAGGGCTATGAAAGACATTGAGAAATGGAAGAGGCAATTGAAGGTTTTATAAGATATCTCTCTGCGGAGAGGAATATGTCCCCGCATACTGTGAGGAATTATCTCTCCGATCTTTCCCAATTTGGAGAATTTCTCAAAAGGGTGCTGAAAAGGGAGAGGCTCTCTGTAGAAGACCTTCACACGATTGACCACATCACCATCAGGGCCTTTCTGTCGAACCTCTCTGACAAAGGGACGGGCAAGACATCTTTGGCAAGAAAGGTCTCTGCGCTCAGGACGTTTTTTAACTACCTCTGCCGGGAGTCGAAGATGACTAGTAACCCCGGGAAGATGGTCTCGACCCCTAAGAAAGAAAGGCGCCTTCCCAGGTTTTTATCGGTGGATGAGATGGAGAGGCTGTTGAGCACGCTTTCTGATGAAGGGCCATTGAGGACGAGGGACAGGGCCATATTAGAGACGTTCTATTCCTCCGGGCTCAGGATTGGAGAAGTCGTCGCCCTCGACATCGGAGATGTAAACTTTACAGAGCACCTGATCCGGGTGAAGGGGAAAGGACGGAAGGAGAGGATTGTGCCAATCGTGGTAAGGGCCCTTGAGGCGATCCTGGAATGTCTGAAAATCCCCCTCACTCCCCCTTTATTAAAGGGGGAAAGAGGACAGCCGCTCTTTTTGAACAAGTACGGAAAGAGGATTACGACAAGAAGTGTTCATAGGATCGTGGAGAGGTATAAAAGACTTGGTGGGTTTTGGGATATTACCCCGCACTCTATCCGGCATTCTTTTGCCACCCATATCCTTGATGGCGGGGCCGACCTCCGTTCAGTCCAGGAGATGCTCGGACATGCGAACCTCTCCACCACGCAGCGGTACACGCATCTCAGCATGGATAAGCTGATGGAGGTCTATGACAAGGCCCATCCGAGAGGGAAGAAGCAATGAGTGATGTGTGATGAGCCATGAGTAGCCGCAGGCTTTAAGCCTGCGGGCTATGCAAGAAGCAGGTAGCGCCGGCCTTTATGGCCGGCTTAGTGAAGAAAATAATCCCCCTTATTCCCCCTTTAGAAAAGGGGGAGATTCGCTTGTCCCCCCCCTTTAGAAAAGGGGGGCAAGGGGGGATTTGATCGGGGATGTTCAGATGGAAGGCAGAAAGGGAGGGAAGATGGTTCGTAGCACGACGGTTGTGTGTGTCAGGCGTCATGACAAGGTGGCGATAGCAGGGGATGGACAGGTCACCGTAGGCAGCACGGTCATGAAGCAGAATGCAAAAAAGATCAGGAGGATGTATAATGGCGCACTCCTCGCCGGGTTTGCCGGCGGGGCCGCTGATGCCCTGACGCTGTTCGAGAGGTTTGAGGGGAAACTGGAGCAGTATCATGGGAATCTGATGCGTGCCGCCGTAGAGCTTGCCAAGGACTGGAGGACGGATAGGATCCTGAGGAGGCTTGAGGCGCTGATGTGCGTTGCGGATAGAAATTCCTCTTTAATTATCTCAGGCACAGGTGATATAATCGAGCCCGAAGACGGCATCATGGCGATAGGTTCAGGCGGTCCTTATGCCCTTGCGGCGGCAAGGGCCCTTATCCGGAATACGGAAATGGACGCAAAGGGGATTGCGGAAGAGGCCATGAAGATAACAGCAGGGATCTGCATCTATACCAACAGTGAGATCTCGATAGAAGAGCTGTGATAAAGGAACCAGGGGGTTCAAAGGTTTTTTAGAATTTCACTTGACCCCTCGGCCCCTTGACCCCTTGAACCCTTTGCAGGAGTAACTTGTGAGTGACTTTCTAACGCCAAGACAGATCGTAGAAGAACTCGACAAATATGTCATCGGACAGGCTAAGGCCAAGCGCGCGGTGGCGATTGCGCTCAGGACACGCTGGCGCCGGCAGAGGCTTTCAGAGGACCTCCGGGATGAGGTCATCCCGAAAAACATCATTATGATCGGTCCTACGGGCGTGGGTAAGACCGAGATATCGCGGCGCTTAGCCAGACTCTCACAGGCCCCTTTTATAAAGGTAGAGGCATCCAAGTTTACAGAGGTAGGATACGTGGGGAGGGATGTCGAGTCTATCATACGGGACCTGACCCAGCTTGCCGTCAATATCGTTAAAGAAGACAAGACTCAGACAGTACAGGAAAAGGCGGGGCGCCAGGCGGAAGAGAGGATGCTCGACATTATGCTGCCCAGTCCCCCTCCACGACCGCCGCATGATTTTTCCACAGAGACCACAACCATAGATACCACGCGGGAGAAACTCCGGGCCCAGCTCAGGGAAGGGAGGCTCGATGACCGTTTAATAGAGCTGGATGTCAGAGAAAAGTCCGTCCCCTTCGGGGTTATATCCAATGTCGGGATGGAAGATCTGGAGATGAACCTGAAAGAGATGCTGGGCGGCCTCTTCCCCGGCAAGAGCAAGAAGAAGAGGGTTAAGGTCAAAGAGGCGCTGGGTATCCTGACAGAGGAGGAGGTCCAAAAGTTAATAGACATGGATGAGGTGGTGAGGGAGGCGGTTACGAAGGTCGAGGAGTCAGGGATTGTGTTTCTCGACGAGATAGACAAGATCGCAAACAGGGAGAGGGGCGCCGGCCCGGATGTGTCACGGGAAGGGGTCCAGCGCGACCTCCTGCCGGTCGTTGAGGGTTCTACCGTGACGACAAAATATGGTCCGGTACGGACGGATCATATCCTCTTTATTGCTGCAGGCGCATTTCATGTGACAAAGCCTTCGGATCTTATTCCGGAGCTTCAGGGCCGTTTTCCCATCAGGGTTGAGTTAGACTCTCTGGGAGAGAGGGACTTTATCCGTATCCTTACAGAACCGAGGGGTGCCCTGATTAAGCAGTACATTGCCCTGATGGGTGCGGAAGGGGTCGAACTCACATTCACAGAGGATGCGATCCGGGAGATCGCCGCTACCACGGTGGCGGTTAATGAGCGGATGGAGAATATAGGGGCGAGGAGGCTGTTTACCATCCTGGAGAAATTGCTGGATGAGATATCCTTTGATGCCTCCGATTTTCCGGAGAAAAGATTTATCATAGATGCCAAGTACGTACGGGAGCGGTTAGAGGGCATTGTGAAAGACCAGGACCTGAGCAGGTATATATTATAAAGGATTCGAGGGGCCGAGGGGTCAAGTGTCAAGGAATCAAGGGGTTTTAAGATTTTCACTTGACCCCTTGAACCCTTGACCCCTCGAACCCTATTTTAAAAAGGAGATGGCTTAATTGCGGCGTAACATTGAAAAGGCACAGATTCTTGTGGAGGCGCTCCCCTTTATACGAAACCTCTACGGAAAGACCATTGTGATCAAATTTGGCGGCAATGCCATGATTGATGAAAGGCTCAAAGAGATGTTTGCTGAAGATGTGGTGCTGACAAAGTACATCGGGATGAACCCGGTCGTGGTTCACGGAGGCGGGCCGCAGATCACAGAGGTTATGGACAAGATGGGGAAGAAGCCCGTGTTTATAGAGGGGATCCGGATCACAGACGGTGAGACCATGGATATCGTCGAGATGGTGCTTGGGGGGAAGATCAATAAGGAGATTGTAAACAGGATTAATCAGCATGGGGGGAAGGCCGTCGGCCTGACCGGCAAAGACGGGGGATTGATACAGGCAAGGAAGCTCAGAATGTCGCGGAAGGGCCATGGGATTGACCGGGGGCTTGTAGGGGAGGTGGAGTCCATATCCCCTCAGATCATCCGCTCCCTGGAAGAAAGCAGGTTCATCCCTGTGATCGCCCCGATAGGGGTGGACGGGAAGGGGAGGACGTATAATATCAATGCCGATACGGCGGCAGGGGCCATCGCCGCGACCCTGAAGGCGGAGAAATTGATCTTTCTGACGGATGTGGAGGGGATCCTGGACAAGAACAGAAAACTCCTTTCTACCTTGAACCGGAAAGAGGCACTGCGGCTTATCAAGAACGGCGTCATCACATCAGGGATGCTGCCCAAGGTCAAGGCCTGCCTGTCGGCGATTGAGGGAGGTGTGAAGAAGACGCACATCATTGATGGGAGAATCACCCATTCCATACTCCTTGAGATATTTACAAAGAAGGGGATAGGGACTGAGATTGTGGCATGAAGAGTAAACGAAAGATCAGACGATTGACGATTGCCGGGATGGGCTTTCTTACGGTAGATCACGAGAAAAAAAGCCATGAGGTCTATTTGACTAACATCAGCAAAGGCGGGGTTGGGATCTATGCCCACAAGCCGCTCAAGGCGGGCACAAGCGTGTTGATTACCTTCACCTATAGAGACATCGAGGGGGAAAGAAGATATGAAGACCAGCCTGGAACGATTGTCTGGTGTTCACGGTGTGGTTCTGTTTATGCCGCAGGGATAAGATTCATGTCACTGAAACCCTAAGATAAAGATCCCCAGCAATATCCTGTAATAGACGAATACATTGACCTTCTGCCTGCTCAGAAAGATCAGGAGATATTTGATGGCCAGAAATCCTGATATTGCAGAGGCCATGAGCCCACCGATAGATGGCCAGAGCATCCCCTGAGGAAATCCTGCCTTATAGACATCTAAGAAACTTAGGAGTCCCCCGGCCAGGATGATCGGGGTGCTTAACAGAAAGGCAAAGCGCGCGGCTGTTGCCCGCTCAAGGTCTCTGAACAGTCCTGCGGTTATGGTGATACCGGAACGGGAGACACCAGGGATCAGGGCCAAGGCCTGGGCAAAGCCTATAATGAGGGTGTCTAAGATGTTCATATGGGTGAGGTCTCTCTTCTTTCTCCCCCTCCCCTCTGCCCACCACAGGAGCAGGGCGAACAGGATAAGGGCCAGGGCGATGATAGAGGGGGATCTGAGCACGGTCTCTATCCTGTCTTTAAACAGCAGACCTGCCAGACCGGCAGGCATTGTCCCGATAATAATGTACCAGCCTATTTTCCCGTCCACATTGAGATCATTCATGGTATTTTTACCGCGAAATACCATCCCGCAAAACATCCTGTAAAAATCCCGCCAGAAGAAGGCGATGATGCCGGCGAGCGTCCCTAAGTGGAGGACGACGTCGAAGGCCAGCCCGGGGTCCTGCCATCCCAATAACCAGGGTATAAGGATAAGATGGGCGGTACTGCTGATGGGAAGGAACTCGGTAAGCCCCTGTACGATGCCAAGTATAATCGCCTGAATCATTGAGCCTCCAATCATAGCAATCCAAAAGCGGATTGTCTATTGTTCTTATTTGTTGTAATATATGCCACTCCTTAAACGCTATGTTTACGAATTTTATCATGACCTTTATCCCCTTATTTGTCGCCTTTGACGCGATAGGCGTCATCCCGATCTATATGTCTCTTACTCAGGATATGGAGGAGTCGGTAAAGAGTAAGGTACTCAGACATTCCATCATAACGGCCTCTGCTATTACCGTCTTGTTTTTGCTTGTAGGAAAAGGAATTTTTTTGATACTCGGCATTACGATCGCAGACTTCCAGATAGCAGGGGGGCTCATCCTGCTGATCATAGCCATTACAGATATTATCTTTGCTGAACAGAGGAGCAGAAGGCCGCATCCTTCTATTGGGACTGTCCCTATTGGCACCCCCCTCATTGCTGGGCCTGCAACCCTTACGACATTGATCATGCTGAGTGATATCTTCGGTATCCCGGTGACCATGATCTCCTTAGTCGTGAATATTATCATCGTCTGGATTATCTTCTCGTCTGCCGGCCGCATCATCCTGTTTCTGGGAGAAGGGGGAGCGAGGGCTGCCTCTAAGGTGTTTTCCCTTTTTCTGGCCGCAATAGCCGTGATGATCATACGGAGAGGGATAGAGGGGGTACTGAAGATATACTGAAACCATACAAACTTGTTAAGTTTAACCTGTCTTTAGAACAATATTGTAACAACCTTCAAGAATCCTTAAAACCCCTTTCTATGTAAAATCCTTTAAAATCAGACTGTTATCTACATTAAGGATTATGGCATGTAACTTGTATTCTGTCATTGCCATGTCCATTGGCCATGACCCCCAAAGGGTGGTGCATTTAAAAGACGTAGTCGCATCGGTTGAAAAGATGTATATCCTCCAGGCGCTGGAGGAGACGAACTGGATTCAGGCAAGGGCCGCGAAAAGGCTCGGGATAACACAGAGGATGCTGGGGTACAAGATAAAGAAGTACAAAATCATCGTAAAACAAAACCAAAAAGGAGGAAAGAAAGATGAAGAAGTTTACAAAAATTCTTAGTGCACTATCTGTGATCAGCATGTTGAGCGCTGCAACTGTCCATGCTACACCATCTACGACCTACTGGACGCCGGCTACAATGGATGTCCAGCCCTATGGCGTTTGGCACATCACCTATGACAGCTACTTTACCATTGCCCGGAATGCAACCAAGAGAGGGGATTTTCCAACGGATGTGGGGCTTACAGTAGGAGTTCTGCCGTACCAAAAGATAAATCTTGAGGTAGGTTTTGATTGGCTTGAGCCATCTGATGACCCACTATTATTAAACGCCAAGTTTGGTACCCCTGAGGGTTCCCTTTTCCCAGGTTCTCCTGCCCTGAATCTCGGTATATTCAATGTAGGTACAGATACTGATAAGAATGACGGAGATGGCAGGACCGACCAGAATATAGTCCATGTCATGGTAGGAAAAACGATCCCGATGATTGGACGCCTCCATGCAGGTTATTACATTGGGAATAAAAAGGCCCTAAATGAAGTTGTTGATGGAACTCTCGATACCGATGCCGGTGAGAATGATGGTTTTATGATAGGGTATGACCGTGGATTTTTCCCTGCAAAGGATGCTGACGGAGAGTATAACAAATGGGTCTTTGCAGCAGACTATGCAAGTGGGAAAAATGCCCTCGGTGGCGGAGGTTTTGGTATCTATCATTACTTTACGAGGAATATAGACCTCCTGACCGGCCCGGTGTGGTTCAACGAGAAGGACATCAACGGTGTTTGGAAGTGGACCCTACAGTTGGATGTTAATTTTTAAGGATGGCGGGACAGGAATGTCCCGCCTATCGTGATAGACGGGGTTTTCTAACCCGTCAAAAGGATTCTCAGACAAAATGGAGGGATTTCTCAGATGCAAAAATTTCTAAGGCTTATAATGATTATTTTCTCAATAGTTATCCTCTCAGCCACATGGACCCTGGCAGAGGAACCTGCTGCACCTGCCGGGGGGGCAGCAGTAGAACAGCCTGCCCCTCCCGCTCCTGCGACTGAGCAGGCACAGCCTGTCCCGGATCCGTCAGGCGCTAATACGGGCGGGGCTGCAGATGTGGTTGGGGCAAGCGCCAATGCCCCGACAGCCGATGACTTAAAAAATCTGGGTCCCAGAGAACCGCTTGCCTTAAAACTTGCGGATGTGATCGGTCACAACAGGATTGCCATCAATATCGTCTGGACGCTGGTTTGCGGCTTTTTGGTCATGTTTATGCAGGCCGGTTTCGCCCTTGCTGAAACAGGGTTTACGCGGGCCAAGAATGCAGGCCATACCATGGCAATGAATTTTATGATTTATGCCCTCGGCATGCTCGGCTACTGGATTTGCGGGTTTGCCCTGCAGATGGGAGGCGTTGGCGGAGCGGCCACCCTTGGCGGCGGCGGCGCTCTTAACGGGGAGTTTGTAATCCACCTTTTCGGTAAAGACTTTGGCCTATTCGGGACCCAGGGATTTTTTCTCTCTGGCGCCACCTATGATGCCGTCATCTTTACCCTCTTCCTCTTTCAGATGGTCTTTATGGATACTACCGCGACAATACCGACAGGTTCCATGGCTGAGCGCTGGACATTTAAGTCCTTTGTAATCTACGGGTTCTTTATCTCTATGTTCACGTATCCACTCTATGCAAACTGGGTATGGGGCGGCGGATGGCTCTCTCAACTCGGGAAAAATTTTGGGTTAGGACATGGGACCCTTGATTTTGCAGGATCCTCTGTCGTCCATATGACAGGCGGCGTTGCTGCATTAGCAGGGGCAATAATCCTCGGACCCAGATTAGGGAAGTTTAAAGCGGATGGGAGACCTAATGCCTTGCCTGGTCACCATATCCCCATGGCCATCACAGGCTGCTTTATTCTTGCCTTTGGATGGTTCGGGTTCAATGCAGGTTCATCCCTCGCGGGAGGGGACCTGAGGATCGGCGTCATCGCAACAAATACCATGCTGGCCTCTGCTGCTGGAGCCTTTTTTGCATTGCTCTATATGTGGATATTCTATGGAAAGCCTGATATTTCCATGGCCGCCAACGGTCTTTTGGCCGGGCTTGTTGCGATCACTGCGCCCTGTGCCTTTGTGAATTCTGTATCAGCGGTTATGATCGGGGCAGTAGCCGGCATCCTCCTCTGCATGAGCGTGTTTTTTGTTGAACGGGTGATGAAGGTTGATGACCCTGTTGGTGCTATATCCGTTCATGGTGTCAATGGGGCATGGGGACTTTTATCATTGGGGCTCTTTGCAGATGGCACCTATGGCGAGGGTTTCAATGGTGTCACTGGAACGGTCAAAGGACTGTTCTATGGGGATGCCTCGCAATTTATTGCCCAGCTTACCGGGGTTATAACCAACTTTGTGTTTGTCTTTATCGTAATGTATGTCTTCTTTACAATACTGAATAAGATTGTCCCTCTCAGAGTCTCGGAAGAGATGGAGGTTGACGGCCTCGACCAGCATGAGGTGGCTGTGACCGCTTATCCGGATTTCACCATACATAAAACCTCTATGTAAGAGGTATAGGTTAGAAGTTAGAGGATCAGGAAATAGAGGTTAGACGGAGGAAAAGGTATGAAAAAGATAGAAGCGATCATCAAGCCCTTTAAAATCGATGATGTTAAAAATGCCTTAAACCAGGCGGGGATTACGGGTATGACTGTCTCTGAGGTGAAGGGTTTTGGCCGGCAGAAGGGGCATACAGAGCTATACAGGGGAGCAGAGTATGTGGTGGATTTTCTGCCAAAGACAAAGATAGAAATGATCGTACCTGATGAAATGGTAGAGAAAGTCATTTCATGCATCACAGATACCGCAAAGACGGGTAAACTGGGAGATGGGAAGATATTCATTGCAGATGTCATTGAGGCTGTCAGGATAAGAACGGGGGAGAGGGGCAACGATGCCCTGTAACAGGAGATATCACAGAAAATACTCCTTTACAATTTTTTTCCCTTTTGTTAATCTTGGTCGATCACTCGAACTTTGGACAGTCTTGTATAGCAGATGATTACATTACCTGAGTATCAACTCTAAGTGAGGGGGGTAGCTTATGAAAAAGATAGAGGCCATCATAAAGCCATTCAAACTGGACGAGGTCAAAGATGCCCTTAATAAGATAGGGATCAAGGGGAATACCGTGACAGAGGTGAAGGGTTTTGGCCGGCAGAAGGGGCATACGGAGCTATACAGGGGCGCAGAGTATGTGGTGGATTTCCTGCCCAAGATAAAAATTGAGGTAGTGGTAACGGACGATATGGTGGAAAAGGTGATTGAGACGATTGTCAATACCGCAAAGACCGGCAGGATAGGGGATGGAAAGATCTTTGTGACCAATGTGGAAGAGGTTGTCCGCATACGGACAGGCGAGCGGGGAGAGGACGCTATCTAAGGGAGCACCCGGGCATTTTTCAGCGCCACCGTAAACGTGTAGCCGCAGGCTTTAGTCTGCGTAAGAAACGATGCAGGAAGTAAGATGACAAGATGAATACTGTCCGTATCGGCATTGCCCAGATAAATGCAGGGGTAGGGGATCTGGAAGGAAATGTAGAAAAAATCCTCCAATTTACAGAAGCGGCAAGCAGGCAGGGTGCTGATATCGTTGCATTTCCTGAGCTGGCAGTTACAGGGTATCCTCCGGAAGACCTCCTTTTGAAGCCCAAATTCGTAGAAGACAACTATGCCTCCCTGGTGAAGATAGCTAAAAAGACTTCGTTGCTGGAGATGGCCATTGTCGTCGGTTTTGTGGATAGGGGTGATGATATTTACAATGCAGCGGCCGTCATTAGCAGGGGTAAGATTGCGGGGATATACCATAAGAATTATCTCCCCAACTATGGGGTCTTTGATGAGAAACGTTATTTTAAAACCGGTACCGGATGTCCCCTCTTTATCCTGTGGGGCATTCCTGTAGGTGTTAATATCTGTGAAGATATATGGTATCCGGACGGTCCCTGTATGAATCAGGCATTGGGGGGGGCGCAGATCATCATCAATATCAATTCATCACCCTATCATGCAGGCAAGTGGCGGTTCAGAGAACGGATGGTATCCACCCGTGCCTCAGATAATGCGGTCTTTATCGCCTATGCGAATATGGTAGGGGGGCAGGATGAACTTGTATTCGATGGGCACAGTATGGTATTTAACCCGAGAGGTGAGTTAATCGCCAGGGGGAAACAGTTTGAGGAAGATCTCATTATGGCGGATGTAGACTTGCAGTTGGTTGGGTTGGCAAGGCTTCATGACCCCAGGAGAAGAGAAAAGATGGCCTCCCCCCAGGTCAGTCCACAGATAACAACGGTGAAGGTGTCTGACACGATTCCTAAAAAGAAGAGGGTACGGTTAGCCCCCCGGACTGCAGAGCCCCTCTCTTCGGCAGAAGAGGTCTATCAGGCGCTTGTATTAGGGACGCGGGACTATGTCAGGAAGAACGGATTTAAGAAGGTGGTCATAGGGTTAAGCGGCGGTATTGATTCATCGCTTGTTGCGGTGATTGCGGTGGATGCCTTGGGGAAGAAGAATGTCGCGGGTGTATTTATGCCCTCTCAATATACCCTGTCAGAGAGCGGAGAGGATGTTCAGGGGCTGGTGAAGAACCTCGGCATAAGGCTTGATACAATCCCCATACGGGATATTTTTAAGGACTACATCAACATGCTTTCTGAAGAATTCATCGGACTGAAACCGGATGTAACAGAGGAAAACATCCAGGCCAGGATCAGAGGAAATATCATGATGGCCCTGTCAAACAAGTTTGGCTGGCTTGTACTGACCACAGGGAACAAGAGTGAGATGAGTGTCGGGTATGCCACGCTTTATGGGGATATGGCGGGCGGCTTTGCGGTGATCAAGGATGTCCCAAAGACCCTCGTCTATGAGCTTGCCAGGTATAGGAACATAAGGGGTAAAGAGGGGTTGTCTCCGATCCCTGAAAGGGTTTTTGTCAAAGAGCCGACAGCAGAACTACGGCCAGGGCAGAAAGACACAGACTCCCTCCCTCCTTACGAGATATTGGATCCGATCCTCCACGCCTATGTAGAAGAGGACAGGTCCGTTAAAGAGATTGCGGCCATGGGGTATAGAGAAGAGACCATTACGAGGGTCATCTCTATGGTGGACCGGAGCGAATATAAAAGGAGACAGGCCCCTCCGGGGATCAAGATAACCCCGAGGGCCTTTGGAAAGGACTGGAGGGTGCCTATAACAAACAAGTATAGAAGATAATAATTAGGGTCCAAGGGGCCGAGGGGTCAAGGGGTCAAGTGAAAACCTTCAGGAAATATTCACTCGACCCCTTGAATCCTCGGCCCCTCGACCCCTAATAATGTTAACACTTAACCAAAAAAGGAGGCAAGGCAAAGATGACACCGCGTGAAGTATTAGAGTTTGCAAAAAAGAATAAGGCAGTAATGGTAGATCTGAAATTCATGGATTTTCCGGGGCTATGGCAGCATTTCTCGATCCCGATCAGTGCATTGGATGTGTCTTCATTTGAGGAGGGGGTAGGGTTTGATGGTTCGAGCATCCGGGGCTGGCAGGCGATAAACAACAGTGATATGCTGATCATCCCGGACCCTGATTCAGTCTTTATGGACCCATTTACAGAACATCCTACATTATCGATGATCTGTAACGTGATAGATCCTATTACCAGGGAACATTACAGCAGAGACCCGCGTTATGTTGCTCAAAAGGCAGAGGCCTATCTTAAATCCACAAAGATTGCGGATACAGCCTATATGGGGCCTGAGGCAGAGTTCTTTGTCTTCGATGACATCCGGTATGATCAGAATGCATACTGCGGGTATTATTTTGTAGATTCCGTAGAAGGTCAGTGGAATACGGGACGGGAAGAGGGTCCCAACCTTGGCTACAAGACCAGATATAAGGAAGGGTATTTTCCTGTACCCCCTATGGACACCATGCAGGACCTCAGGTCGGAGATGGTACTTATCATGCAACGGTGTGGAATTGAAATAGAGGCCCAGCATCATGAGGTGGCAACAGCAGGTCAGAACGAGATTGACATGAGGTTTGATACCCTCACCCGTGTTGCAGATAAGCTCTTGATATATAAATATGTCGTAAAAATGGTTGCCCGCAGGCATAACAAGACAGCGACCTTTATGCCGAAACCTATCTTCGGGGATAATGGGTCGGGGATGCATACTCACCAGAGTCTCTGGAAGAATGGGAAACCATTGTTTGCAGGGAACGAATACGCAGGCATAAGCCAGATGGCGCTTTATTATATCGGTGGGATACTCAAACATGCCCCTGCACTTGCGGCACTGACCTCTCCCACGACCAACTCTTACCGGAGGCTGGTGCCGGGCTTTGAGGCCCCGGTGAACCTTGCCTACTCCAGCAGAAACAGAAGCGCCTCAATCAGGATTCCGATGTATTCAGCCAGTCCAAAGGCAAAAAGGATAGAGGTCAGATTTCCTGACGCTTCCTGCAACCCCTACCTGGCCTTCTCTGCGATGCTGATGGCAGGGCTTGATGGTGTTGAGAACAAGATAGATCCAGGCGCCTCCCTTGATAAAGATATCTATGATATGAAGCCGGAAGAATTGGCGGATATCCCTTCGCTTCCAGGGTCTCTGGATGAGGCCCTCTCCAACTTGGAGAATGATAAAGACTTCCTCCTCAAGGGCGGGGTATTCACAGAAGATGTCATAGAGACATGGATTACGTACAAGAGGGCAAAAGAGGTGGATGCTATAAGACTCAGGCCGCATCCATTCGAATTTAACCTCTACTTTGATATTTAAAGATAGGAAGGGGTCGAGGGTTCAAGGGTTCAAGGGTCCGAGTGAATAATTTTTAAATCACTTGACCCCTCGACCACTTGACCCCTCGAACCCTATCTTTTCCTCTTCCCATCCCCTGTCTGTAATGGTAGAATACATCCCCACATATGCGTTGCCCAAGATGCGGATATACGACATTTGAATTTGAGGCCTGTCCCCAGTGTGAGGCTGGCTTGGAATCCGGACAAGGGACCGATATCTCTGCTGCTGCCAAGGGAGGGTTCTGGGTAAGGCTTGCGGCCTTTTTAATAGATAACATTTTTATACTTATTGCGGTAGTCTTTCTTTCCCGTGTTGCCGGTATTGCCGCAGGGATGGGAGGGGCCGAAGAGGACGATCCTCTGGTTGCTCAGTTTGGTTTTTTCATCGGTATATTTTTTGTGCCGTTTTATTTTACACTTTTTACAGGATGGGATGGCCGGACCTTAGGAAAGTGGTTGTTTGGTCTTAGGGTAATCAGGGTTACGGGGGAGCCAGTGGGGTATGGGCGGGCTTTTGTAAGATACCTCGGATATATCGTGTCACTGTTGTTCTTTGGGCTTGGTTTTATCATGATCGCTGTGGACAGGAACAAGCGGGGGCTCCATGACCTTATTGCCGGGACCTGTGTTATCAAGGTAAGGGATTAGGGTTTCAGGTCCCAGGCGGCCCTGGCAAGCATGTAGCCCGTCAGGACATGCATCACAGCGATTATTATATTGGTGTAGAAGGGTATCACCATCAAAGAGACTATAGTCCTTATTAGATATACGCCGGCAAGGACCATGGTAAATCTCCTGTATTCCTTATAGATGAGATATGGGAAGACCATGATCATTACTAATCCTGCTAGTCCTCCTACTATGTAAAATAGTAACTTTGCGTGTCTTCCAAGAATGTGAAATGGCATTTGAGAGGTCGCAACATATAAATAAAGAATTGTAATTAACGGAAAGGCAAAGGCTGCCTGGTGATATTTTTTGACCTGATCTCCCTGACGCATTTTAACTGAAAATCCCTCGAACTATTCGTCATTCCCACGAAAGTGGGAATCCAGACCTCTGCCTGCGTTCTGGATTCCCGCTTGCGCGGGAATGACATGTCCATACTTTGTGCCCCGGAGGGGTATGGAAGTTTCATTATTCTATCAGAAAATTCTTCCTTGCAAAACAAATGTTAATTTAATACTATATTTCTATGGCAAGAGGAGTTGTTACCATAAGCGAGGATGCAGAGTCCATAATCCGGGCAGAGCATCATGACCCGTTCTCCTACCTTGGGATGCATCCGGTAGAGGTAGAGGGGAGAAAGGTCGTCATCGTACGGGCCTTTATCCCTGAGGTAGAAACGGCTGTCGTCATGGATCTTGAAAGAAGGGGTGTTACCTCCCCCATGGAAAAGATTCACCCTGAGGGGCTCTTTGAAGGGGTCATAGAAGACCGGGAGAAGGTCTTCCCATACCGGTTCAAGGTGACCGACTCCTTTGGGAATGTCAGCGAGTTCCATGATCCTTATTCATTCCTCCCTATTATGAGCCAGTATGACCTCCACCTCTTTGCCGAGGGGAAAAACTACTTTGTATACCAGAAGATGGGGGTCCACCCCATGTCGGTCAATAATATCAGAGGGGTCTATTTTGCCGTATGGGCGCCCAATGCCAGACGGGTGAGCCTTGTGGGTGATTTTAATGGTTGGGATGGGAGGAGGCATCCCATGCGCGTATTAGGGGGGTCAGGGGTATGGGAACTCTTTATTCCCGGCCTTTCTGAGGGTGAGGTATACAAATACGAACTAAAGACGACGGATGGACTTGTCTTATTAAAGAGTGACCCCTATGGTTATCTTTATGAAATGAGGCCAAAGAGCGCCTCGATCGTTTATAATCTGGAACACTACCAGTGGAGTGACACCAAGTGGATGTCTGATCGTCAGGGGAAAGACCCCCTCCACTCCCCGGTCTCTATCTATGAGGTCCACCTGGGTTCATGGCGCAGAAGTCCTGAAGAGGGGAGCAGGTTTCTGTCATACCGGGAACTCGCCCACGAGCTGGTGGACTATGTGAAGGAGATGGGATTTACTCATATAGAACTCCTTCCGGTTGCAGAGCATCCATTCGATGCCTCATGGGGTTATCAGGTGACAGGGTATTTTGCCCCGACAAGCCGCCATGGGGAACCGGAGGATTTCATGTACCTGGTGGACCACTGCCACCAGAACGGCATAGGGGTGATACTGGACTGGGTCCCCGGACATTTCCCAAGGGATGCCCACGGGCTTTCATGGTTTGACGGGACCGCCCTCTATGAGCATCTCGACCCGCGGAAGGGGGAGCACAAGGAGTGGGGGACGCTCATCTTTAACTATGGACGGAATGAGGTGCGGAATTTTCTACTTTCCAACGCCCTGTTCTGGTTCGAAAAATATCATATTGACGGGGTTCGTGTAGATGCCGTGGCCTCAATGCTTTATTTAGACTATTCACGTCAGGAGGGTGAGTGGGTCCCTAATAAGTACGGCGGCAGGGAAAATCTTGAGGCCATTGATTTTATCAGGGAGTTTAATGAACTGGTCTATCAATATTTTCCAGGGATAATGACGATAGCAGAGGAATCCACGGCATGGCCATCTGTCTCAAGACCGACATACCTGGGGGGGCTTGGTTTCGGGCTGAAATGGAATATGGGATGGATGCACGATACGCTGGAATATATCTCCAAGGACCCGGTCCACAGGAAATATCATCAGGGCAACCTGACATTCTCTCTTCTTTACGCATTCCATGAAAATTTTGTCCTTCCCCTGTCTCATGACGAGGTTGTCCACGGGAAGAGGGCCCTCCTTGACAAGATGCCGGGAGACTTCTGGCAGAGGTTTTCAAACCTGAGGGCGCTCTATGGATATATGTACGGACATCCTGGGAAAAAACTCCTCTTTATGGGCGGGGAGATAGGGCAGTGGATTGAATGGAACCATGCGGAGAGTCTTGACTGGCACCTCCTCCAGTATGAGCCGCACCAGAAGCTGCAGAGTTTTGTCAAAGACCTTAACGCCCTTTATAAAAGGGAGCCTTCTCTCTATGAGATTGATTTTGATTATACCGGATTTGAGTGGATAGACTTCCACGATTCAGACAATTGCATACTCTCCTTTCTGAGAAGAGGGCGGACTTATGATGATCTATTGATCTTTGTCTGCAATTTTACCCCTGTACCCCGCTATCCCTACAGGATTGGAGTGCCTAAGGATGGATTTTACAGGGAGTTAATGAATAGTGATTCTGAGATATACGGCGGCGGCAATATGGGAAATTCCGGAGGGGTATGTGCAGAGCCTACCCCCTGGCAGGGAAGACCCTATTCTATAGAACTTGTAGTCCCTCCCCTTAGCGTACTCATTTTAAAACCGGAATAGAGGACTACAGATCCTTCCTGCAATAGGGGCATATGAGCCACTCCGGCTGGAGCGGCTTATTGCAAGAGGAACAACTTGTCTGGACTTCATATTTGCAGTAGGGGCATGCCAGAAAATCCAAATGGAGCGGTCTCTCACATTGGGGGCAGAGTATCCGGATCTCCTCCTCGACCTCTATGACCCTCAATACCTCCTCTATTGTGGTAAGACCCTCTTTGACCTTGCTTATGCCGTCTTCACCCATGGTTGACATGCCCTGACTCTGCAGGGTCATCCGGATCTCCTCCTCTGACCCCCCGCTGGCTATAATCTCTTTGATCTTCGGCTTAAACGGAAGCACCTCAAAGATCCCTGCGCGTCCGTAGAACCCTGTAGATCTGCAATAACTGCAACCTTCTCCCCGGTAGAAATTAAGTCCTTCGAACGAGGATAGCTTTATGTTTATTTTTTTGATACTCTCTTCAGAGAGCGAGGTCTTTACCTTGCATTTGGGACAGATCTGACGCACAAGCCGCTGGGCTACAATCCCTACTATAGAAGAGGAGATCATATACCTGGGGACCCCCATGTCTATAAGGCGCGTTACCGTGGATATCGCATCATTCGTGTGCAGTGTGCTGATGACAAGGTGACCTGTCATGGCCGCCCTGAAGGCAATCTCTGCCGTCTCAAGATCCCTGATCTCCCCCACAAGGATGACATTGGGGTCCTGCCTGAGGATGGAGCGAAGGCAGTTGGCAAAGGTGAGGCCTATTTCAGGCTTTATCTGAATCTGATTGATCCCCTCGATATTGTACTCAATCGGGTCTTCCACAGTCATAATATTGATCTCTCGTGAACGCAACTCGGTGATAATGGCGTAGAGTGTCGTTGTCTTGCCGCTCCCTGTGGGGCCTGTTACCAGGAGTATCCCCTTCCTCTTTTGAGACAGAGTCCTGACCATTTGGAGGTCTTTCTTCAACATCCCCAGACCCTCTAAATCAACTCCCACAGTGGAGGTGTCTAATATCCTGATGACCACCTTCTCCCCAAGGTGGGTGGGAATAGTTGATATCCTGAGGTCAATATCCCTGTTTTCTAATTTTACCCGGATGGCGCCATCCTGCGGGAGACGACGCTCTGCAATGTCAAGGGATGCGAGGATCTTGATCCTCGAAACGAGCGCACCCTGCACCCATTTGGGGAGGCTCATATCCTCTCTGAGGACTCCATCTATCCTTAATCTGACAGCTAAGCTGGTACGAAGCGCCTCGATGTGTATATCGCTCGCCCGTTCTTTAATCGCCTTGAGTAGAATAAGGTTAAATAGCTTTACGATGGGGGCCATCTGGCTCTTCTTTTCCAGATAAGCGGATGATGTCACCTCCGTTGCGGAGAGGGTTGGGATAATCTCAAGGCTGGAGTTCCTTAATACATCGGGGGCATCTCCAAGGATGGTTTCCACAGAGTCATCTAACCGGTAGTGCTGTTCAATGGCCTCCAGCACCTCTTTCTGCGTCGAGATTAAGGGTTTGACTTCAAGCCCGCTGTGAAAGGCGATGTCCTTTATGGACTCGTAGTCGAGGGGGTCCACCATAGCTAATGAAAGATACTTACGGTCAAAGTTAATCGGAATACAGAGATGTTTCTTCGCAAGGCTCTCAGGGATGAGGGCAGTTGCCTCAGGTTCAATCGGGCTTGAGGCAAGTGAGACATACGGGATACCCAACTGGCTGGCTAATACCTTTGCGATATCAAACTCAGCGGCGAGTTTGAGGCTGATAAGGGTCTCCCCCATTCGTTTTCCTGTTCGCTTTTGTTCTTCAAGGGCCTTCTTAAGGTCAGACTCTGTGATGAGACCCGCGTGATGGAGGAGTTCTCCAAGACGTTTTTTCATGATTGACGGTTGGTCCATGACGGTTGCCCTATCGGTATTTTTTCAGAATAAATCTATCATCAGATAACTGTCTGTTAATTTAACGTCCCTGTTTCCTGATTAAGGATTTTTATAGTGCCATACTCCCCGTCATAACCAGGGGCGATGCTTACCCTTCCTTCCCTCACACCGTGAATCGCCCCGGCCAGGAGCGGGGTGCTTACTCTCGCAATCTCTCTAATAGGAACATCCTGGAGTATCGAAAGCTCATCTCCAAGGGAGGTAAGGAGGTTATAATAGGTATTTTCAACCCTTTTTGTCGTTGTGCCCACAGTATAGACCTCCGCTATTATTTCGGCAAGGGGTATCAGTCTCCGGTACGGACGGGCATTAGGAGGTGTGATATCTTCTTTCCTGTCTGCCAGCTCGTCCACACGGTGCATGACTCCAATGGTCACCTTCGCACCGCATTTAGGGCAGAGCCCATTAGTTTGTCGTGTCTCTACGGGCCGCATCCGTTGTTTGCAGGTCCTGTGACCGTCATAATGATATTTCCCCTCTTCAGGGAAGAATTCGATGGTTCCTTTAAACCTTGCTTTATCCTTTGCTATTATTGCACCGGTGATCCCTTTGTAGGAGAGTTCTGTATCAAATATATTGGCCTCGCGTGCAAGCTTTTTGGGAGAATGCGCATCAGAGTTTGAGATTAAAGCGATCTGATCGAGTCCTGATAACCTCCAGTTCATAGGAGGATCAGATGAAAGCCCTGTCTCGATGGCATATATATGAGGGGTGAGCTCTTCAAAGCACTCTTCTAACGAGTCA
>JACRHF010000048.1 GCA_016217665.1 Nitrospirota bacterium
CATCCGGGGCCGGGAAGACATCGCTCTGTAAAGAGGTTGTAAAATATATTCCAAATCTCCAGCACTCCATATCGTATACCACAAGGGCGGCAAGGCCGTCCGAGGTGGATGGTACGGATTATCACTTTACTTCCGGGGAAGAGTTCAAGAGGATGATAGCAGAGGATGCATTCATAGAATGGGCTATTGTGCATGGTAACTACTATGGGACATCTAAAAAGGAATTGAATGAATTGCTGGATAAGGAGATTGATGTTGTATTAGATATTGATTCACAAGGCGCCTCCCAGATCAAAAAGAGATTCAGAAACGGTGTGTTTATCTATGTATTACCCCCATCCTTTGAAGACCTGAAACAGAGGTTGACCATCAGGAAGGGAGATACACCTGATGAGATCAGGCGGAGGCTTGAGAAGGCCAGTGAAGAGGCAAAGGATTACAGGATGTATGACTACCTCATTATCAATGACAATTTAGACGCCGCCTTAGAGAGGCTTAAGACTGTTATAAATTCCGCAAGGATCAAAATAGACAGGGTTGATCCGGAGTGGGTCGAGCATAACTTCATTACTAAGAGAGGAGAATGAACAGTATGGATATAATATCCGTGCCCATTGTTGTCAACAAAGAATGGATAGACAGCAGATTCAGGATGGTAGTACTTGCTACGGAAAGGGCAAAGCAGATTATGAGTGGTGCTAAGCCGATTATTCCAACAAAATATATCAAAGCAGCCACGATAGCACTCCATGAGATTTCAGAATGTCGGGTTGACTATGTTATTGGCAAAGAAGCGAGCAAGGCCATGCAGGCGGCGGCGGCTGCAAAGTTATTGCAGGCAGTGGGAGGTGCAGGAGAAGGGACAGAGGAGGATGAAACAAAGAAAGAGATCGAAAAGGACCTCGGTATTTATATACACGAACCAGAGGAGAATATCCCTGGGAGTGGAAGCAGGGAAGAGTGAAACTATCAGGAAAAAGGATCCTATTGGGTGTTACCGGTAGTATAGCTGCCTATAAGACTGTTTACCTCCTGAGACGCCTTGTTGAGGAGGGGGCGGATGTGATCGTAGTGATGACGGTTGCAGCGGCTAAATTTATCTCTCCCTTGACCTTTCAGGTTTTGTCAAAGAAACCAGTTCCTATAGAAATGTTTGACCTTAATCAGGGATCGGAGATCACCCATATATACCTTGGCAGGAATGCAGATATGATACTCATCGCCCCGGCTACTGCGAATATGATAGGGAAGATGGCCAGTGGAATATGTGATGACTTATTAAGTACTATCCTTGGCGCCGCAAACTGTCCTGTAATGATGGCGCCTGCCATGGACTCTGAGATGTACGAAAATCCTGTAGTCCGGAGGAATATCTCCTCCCTCCGGCAGATAGGGGTTGATTTTATAGGACCTCAGTCAGGTTCTCTGGCCTCCGGGGCTACAGGGATCGGCCGTATGTCGGAGCCCGAAGAGATCCTCTCATTTGCTGTGGATAAACTTACAGCCCATAACGATATGGAAGGAAAGGTAATTCTTGTAACTGCCGGGCCTACCCGTGAGTCAATAGACCCTGCACGGTATATCAGTAATATGTCGTCAGGAAAGATGGGTTATGCAATCGCCGGCGCCGCAAGGAAGCGCGGGGGAAAGGTCATCATGATCAGTGGCCCAACGGCACTGACGCCCCCTTCAGGGATCGATTGTATCCATGTCACCACGACCGAAGAGATGTATACTTCGGTGATGAACCGGCTTGCAGAGGCGGATGTGGTGATCATGGCTGCTGCCGTCTCGGATTTCAGGCCCGTTGAAAAGTCTGACACAAAAATCAAAAAGGGGGAGAGTGTTACTCTGAATTTGGTCAAAACGACAGATATTCTTTCCGAGATCCAGAGGAAAAAAGGGCGCCAACTTATAGTAGGGTTTGCCGCAGAGACAGAAGACCTGATTGAAAACGCCAGGGTGAAACTGAAGTCCAAACATTTGGACCTCATTGTAGCCAATGATATCAGCCACCCGGAGGCTGGTTTTGAGAAAGACACCAATATGGTGACTGTCATAGACAAGTGGGGGGGAATAACCGGGTATCCCGTAATGCCCAAGTCTGAGGTTGCAGACAGGATCCTGGACCATGTCCTAAAAAGGATGGGTCCCGGGAATGGTTAAGGGAAAAATGAGCAGATCTTTTATCCCTATCGCAGAAGAATATATGAAATCCGGCATGTTCGATGAGGCCATTGCTGTTCTCAAGGAGGGGCTCCAGACATACCCCAACTACCTTGGGGCCAGGGTTTCTCTGGGGAAGGCCTATCTTGAGAAGGGGATAATCCATGAGGCCATCCGGGAATTTGAGTCCGTGGTACAGCTTAGCCCTGATAATCTGTTTGCTCACCGTAAATTGGTCTCATTATATAAGGATCTTGGAAGGTTTGATGATGCGATCAAGGGTTGTGAGACACTGCTCATATTTAATCCCAAAGATAAAGAGACAGCAGAGCTGTTATCCAATCTTATGGTTGAGAAGATGGAGGAGGGTACAGAGACCGGAGAGACCGTAGAGAAGGGAGAACCGTTGCCCTCAATACATCAGGAGGGCGTCAAGATAGATTTTACCTCTGCATGGGAGGTCGAGGCGGAGAGGGAAAAGGAACAAGAGAGGGTAGAAGATGAACTTGTCACAGAGACGATGGGAGATTTGTATGTCGCACAGGGAGAAATAGGAAAGGGCATGGACATATACAGGCGAATTCTGGAGAGGGAGCCGGAAAACAGGTCAATCAAAGAAAAATTACGAGGCAGCAGCGTTCAGTCATCAGGCCGTGAGAAGGAGAGGCAGATAGAACGGCTCCAGGATTTCCTGGAGGTGGTACAGAGAAACAAGAGGTAATTGTGGAACGGATATTGGTCATTCATGGTCCCAACTTGAACATGCTCGGAAAGAGGGAGGTCGGGGTATACGGGAATATGACCCTGGAAGAGGTCAATGATACAATCCGAACACTTGCAAAAGGGCTTGATGTTGATATCACCATATTCCAGTCTAACTCCGAAGGGGCCCTTATTGACAAGATACACGAGGCATCAGAAAGGTATGATGCCATTGTGCTCAACCCGGGAGGTTATACCCACACCAGTGTGGCCCTCCGGGATGCTGTCGTGGCATCCGATGTGCCTGTTATTGAGGTGCATATCTCAAATATATACCGGAGAGAGGGATTCCGGCATCACTCCTATATTTCAGAAGTCGCTGCGGGACAGATTTCCGGTTTTGGAGTCAATAGTTACCTGTTGGGATTACGGGCGGCGGTTGAAATAGCGAGAAGTCCAAAGACAAGCAGAGGATCAAAAAACATATAGATAGAGGAGGTATAGACTTTGATTAGTGTAGGTGACTTGAGGGGAGGAAACAAGGTAGAATTAGACGGTGAGCCCTATATAGTAGTGGAGGCCCAGCATGTCAAACCCGGGAAAGGCGGGGCATTTTGCAGGACAAAATTAAAGAGCCTCAAGAGCGGAAATATCCTTGAGCGTACCTTACGGGTAGGTGAGAAACTTGACGAACCCAATTTAGAGGAAAAGGAGGTACAATACCTCTATTGTGCCGAGGGACAATACTATTTTATGGAAGTGAATACATTTGAACAACTATTTCTGCGGGAGAATCAGCTTGGGGAGAGTAAAAACTACCTTAAAGAAAATATGGTCCTGAATATTCTCTACTTTAATGATAATCCTATAGGGATAGATCTGCCGTTATTTGTCGAGCTGAAAATAGTAAAGACCGACCCTGGGATTCGGGGGGACACCGCTACAGGGGGCTCAAAACCTGCTGTCCTTGAAACAGGCGCCGTCGTGAAGGTGCCCTTATATTTAAACGAAGGGGATAGCATAAAGGTTGATACACGCACCGGGGAATTTATTGAAAGGGTGAGATGAAAGAGTCCACTGAACCTAAACCGTTAAAATCGGCAAAGAAGCCATGGGTCGACATCGATGACATCAAAGTACTCATGGACCTCATTAAAGAAACAGAGGTCTCTGAGCTTGAAATAGAAAAGGGAGGGATTCGGGTCAGGATTAAGAAATCTGCAACCCCTACAGTGTCAGGGTTGAGGAGAATACAGGATACCATGTCAGCAACACTCTCTGCCTCCTCTGCAGTGCAAAGCCCGGCACATCAGGCATCTGAGGCTGGAGAAGACAAATATTATACTGTCAGTTCCCCTATTGTCGGAACATTCTATCGGGCGCCGTCTCCGGACAAAGAACCCTATGTCAATGTGGGTGATGTGGTGAAGAAGGGTCAGATTCTTTGTATCGTTGAGGCCATGAAACTGATGAACGAGATAGAATCAGAAATGGATGGAAAGATCGTTGAGGTCCTGGTCCAGGATTCCCAGCCTGTGGAGTATGGTGAGGCGCTGTTTAAGATAGACCCTGTCTCATAAATGGTATGTTTCATAAGATTCTCATAGCCAACCGCGGAGAGATAGCCCTCAGGATAATACGGGCCTGCAAAGAGCTGGGTATCAAGACTGTGGCCATCTATTCAAAAGCCGATGAGTCCGCACTCTATGTCCGGTTCGCCGATGAACGGGTCTGCGTGGGCCCTCCTGACAGCGCTCAGAGTTACAGAAATATCCCGAATATCCTGAGTGCGGCAGAAATCAAGGATGCTGAGGCCATTCATCCCGGATATGGTTTTCTTGCAGAGAATGCCCATTTTGCCGAGGCCTGTGAGGCCGCCGGGATTGTCTTTATCGGTCCGACGCCGGATAATATCGCCCTCATGGGGGACAAGGCGAAGGCAAAAGAGACCATGATCAAGTGCGGTATGCCTATTATGCCCGGCAGCCGGGGGGTAGTCTCTTCAGAAAAAGAGGCCCTGGATGCAGCAAAGGAGGTCGGGTTTCCCATCATCATCAAGGCCTGTGCGGGCGGCGGTGGCAGGGGGATGAGGGTAGTCCGCAAAGAGCAGGAACTCATCAATACCTTTCTGATGGCGCAGGCAGAGGCCAAGGCCTCTTTCGGGAATGACGAGGTCTATATCGAGAAATTCTTTTTTAGCCCCAGGCACATTGAGGTGCAGATATTGGCGGATAAATCCGGGAGTGTCATCCATCTCGGTGAACGGGACTGTTCCGTACAGCGGAGGCATCAGAAACTCTTGGAGGAGACCCCTTCTCCAATCGTGAATGATAAAATGAGGAAAAGGATGGGAGATGCGGCTGTCAAGGCCGTAAAATTTGTAGATTATATCAGCGCCGGCACCATCGAATTTCTGGTAGATGAAGAAAATAATTTCTACTTCATGGAGATGAATACACGCATCCAGGTGGAGCACCCTATCACAGAGATGACCACAGGAATAGACATTGTGAAGGAGCAGATACGAATTGCGGCGGGAGAGTCCTTGAGAAATACACAGAAAGAGATTCGGATAACGGGTCACAGTATCGAGTGCAGGATTAACGCTGAAGATTCTGAAAAATTTACCCCCTCACCAGGCCGGATCACTGTCTATTGTGCGCCCGGGGGGCCGGGTGTCAGGATAGATTCAGGTGCTTATGCGGGATACACGGTCCCTCCTTACTACGATTCTGTCATTGCAAAACTGATCGTTCATGGTTCGGACCGGGAAGAGGCAATATCCAAGATGAGCCGGGCACTCGATGAATTCGTGATCGAGGGGATAAAAACAACGATCCCATTCCATAAAAGACTTCTCAAAAGTCCAGAATTCCTTGCTGGAAAATATTCCACAAACTTAGTTGACCAACTACTGAACCCATAACCGTTATGCCAAACAGAGGGAAGATAGGCGGACTCTATCTGATCCTGGATCAGCAGTATACAAACCGGGATATCGTCTCCATTGCAATCGAAGCGGCAGAGGCTGGGGTAGATGTTATTCAGTACCGGGAGAAGGTTTTGCCTAAAAAGGGGGCATTGGGCGTGGCGAAGAGGCTTCGGGAGGTTACAGAAGAGGCAGGAGTGATGTTCATTGTGAACGATGATCCTGCACTCGCCCTCGGGGCAGGGGCCGACGGGGTTCACCTCGGCCAGGAAGACATCCCGGTGGATGTTGCCAGGAGGATACTTGGGAGGAATAAGGTGATAGGTATCTCCACTCATAGCATTGAAGAGGCATTAGAGGCAGGCCGACTGGATGTGGATTATATAGGGTTTGGTCCTGTATTTCATTCTGTCACAAAGAGGGTGACAAGTCCGCACGGTCTTGAAGGGGTGAGGAGAATCAGGGCCTCTGTATCAATGCCGGTGATAGCCATTGGCGGCATTGACCAGGGGAATGTCTCTGCCGTGATCAGGGCCGGAGCTGACGGAGCCGCCGTCATATCCGCAGTCCTGTCAGCCCCGGATGTCAAAAAGGCTGTCAGCGAGCTTAAAAAAGGGATTGGGTCCGGCAGGAATTCCTTTTGACAGACAAGGGATAATTCCAAGGATGGGGACTCTACAGAGCCTTCCAATTATTTCAGGGCCTCTTTTTTCGGATAGAGTACCTTTTCCCTTCAGGCTGTAGTTTATAACAATCCCTTTGATCGGAATCTTTTTCTCCCTCAGGCAATTTAGGGTGAGGATCGTATGATTGATGGTCCCAAGACCAGGCCTTGTGACCACGATGGCCGGGAGTCTGAGTCTTTTTATCAGGTCCGCCACATAAAAATTCTGTGTGATAGGGACCAATACCCCTCCAATACCCTCAACGATCATGTACTCATGTCTTCTGCACAACCGCTTAAAGGATTCTGTTATCCGGTCTATATCGATTTCTGTATCATTTTCAATGGCCGCTGCATAGGGGGCGACCGGTTCTCTAAACATATTGGGTGTAATGAGATCCAGGGGGTCATCTACACCGGCAGATCTGGCAAGCAGGGCAGAGTCCTGGGGGATAAGCACCCCATTTCTTATTTTACAACCGGTATGGACTGGTTTCATGACACCCACATTGATTCTTTGTTTTTGTAGTGCAGAGGCGATGCCGGCCGCCACAAAGGTCTTTCCAACGCCTGTATCCGTTCCCGTGATAAAGATACCCTGTATAGCCACCCCTTATTCCCCTATGCTCACACGACCCTGCTGTCAAGATTGAATACTTGTCCGGATATGTGATCCATCCAGGATAGATGATAGACAAACTCTGCCACCTCATCGATATCCTGTGCGCTCCCTAAGATGTTGGAAGAGATGATCTGATCCTGCAGAAATTCCGGGAGACTTCCTGACATATCTGTCTTTATGAATCCCGGGAGTATGGCATTTACTTTGATGTGGAATCTCCCCAGCTCTAAAGCCGCGGATTTTGTCAGTCCGATCAGGCCCGCCTTGGAAGCCGCATAGGACGCCTGTCCTGACTTTCCTTTGACACCGGACCATGAGGAGATATTGACAATATGACCCCCGCCTTTTTTTACCATGAATTTTGCCGCAGCCCGAATGGTATTGAAGGCCCCGGTAAGATTTGTGGCGATAGTCTCTTCCCAATCTCCTATCTTAATTTTTGGAAGTAGATGATCTCTTGTAATAGCGGCATTATTGATCAGGACATCTATAGAACCCCATCTCTCATATATGGCATCAATCATAGAGTTGACCTCTGCTGAAGACTTTACATCCGCACAGAGAGGAATAGCCTCGCCACCGTTATCAACGATCTCACTGACCACAGCGAGGGCAGCATCCTTACTCCGGAAATAATTCGCAGCGACTCTGCAACCTGCTTCTCCAAATCTTAATGCCAGGGCACGGCCGAGTCCGCGGGAGGCCCCGGTTATCAGGACCACTTTTTTTATCCGAAAATCCTCGATCAAATCCCCCTTGCCCCCTTTTCTAAAGGGGGGATGTATCTCAAATTATCCTGAGTTCCTTTCCAACCTTCTCAAATACTCTTAGACAAAATTCTATTTCTGATTCAGTATGAGCCGCTGTGACAGTGGTCCTTATCCGGCAGCTTCCTTCAGGGACCGTAGGCGGCCGAATTGGGATGGCATAGATACCGCCCTCAAAGAGTCTCTCCGAGAATAGAATTGTCTTTTTTATATCCCCTGTGAGGATGGGGATAATCGGGGTCTCACTGTTTAACGTATTAAATCCAAGCCCCGTTAGTCCTTCTCTAAATAGCATAGTATTTTGCCATAGTCTGCTCAACATCTCATGATCTTCCTGAAGAATCCTGATTGCAGCGATGGAGGCCGCTATTACAGACGGCGGGAGTGCCGTAGTGTATATGAAGGCCCTTGCCTTATTGATCAGGTAGTCTCTAACCTCTGCCGGGCCTGCAATGTAGGCCCCGAAAGAGCCTAATGCCTTGCTGTATGTCCCCATCTGAATAATATCCTGGCGGGGGAGTCCAAAAAATTCCAGGGATCCTTTTCCGTTCTTTCCTAAAACCCCTGTAGCATGGGCATCATCAACTATAAGAAAGGCGTCCTGTTCCTCTGCAACCCTGGCAATGTCTGGAAGCGGGGCAATATCCCCATCCATACTGAACACACCATCCGTGATGACGACCCTTCTTCGATATCCTGACCCCGCGGCCATGGACAATAATAAGCGAAGATGATCCACATCCCTGTGACGGTATACAAAGACCTTTGCCCCGCTCAGCCTGCATCCATCGATAATACTGGCATGGTTGAGAGCATCGCTGAAGAGGACATCGCGTTCATCAGCAAGGGCCTGGAGTGTACCGGCATTGGCCATATAGCCTGTATTGAACACCAGGGCCGCCTTAGTTCCTTTAAATTCTGCAGTGATCTCCTCTAACCTTTCATGCAGCTCCATGTTGCCTGAGACAAGTCTTGAGGCAACCGCACTGTTACCGTAATTTTTAATGGCCTCCATGGAGGACGCTTTTAATCCAGGGTGAGTGGCGAGTCCCAGGTAGTTGTTTGAACAGAGGGAGATATACTCCCTTCCTCCTATAGTGATCTTTGAAGATTGCTCAGAGTCTACCCGATTAAGGTTTCGAAAGAGATGGGAGTCTTTCAGGATGGTTAGTTCCTCTTTCAATGTCTTAAGCAAGAGGTTCACTGATATCTCCGATTCTGTCGATGATAACCGGCTGCCGCTCAAGGTAGTGGATATAGGACCCAAGGTGGAGGTCTTTGGCATCGACAAAAAACGCCCTCCCTCCTCTCAAAGATCCTTCTTCTTTCATAGGGGAGAGGCGCACATAGCCACTTTCCTTAGAGGCAACATATCCTGTGGTGTAGTCCGGATGATCAGACCAGCAGAGTTCAGCGACAGTCTCATTTCTATGGATAACCTTTGATGCAATGGCAAGGGCATCCATCACCCGTTCGTGATAGATCCCACATTCATCGAATCTATTCTTAAGGAGCCTCCTGGCCTCTTCAGTGTAATCGATCCTTGAGACCCGGACACCCCTCCGGATATCCGGTTCCATTCGCTCACCCGTTAAGGCGTCTATAATCATGGCACCACGCATGTTGGTCTCTTCAGGGGTTGGCCCGGACCGGAGCAGACGAAGGGCATTTTCGATTGCTGCCGATGATATCCCATTGGCCCCTAAGATCTCTTTGGCGATCCTGTGGGCCTCATCCAGGGTAGAGGATGTTCGTGTTTTCACATCGAGGGATCGGATACAGGTAATCGAATCAGGCAAAACAGAGTCTGCCGATATACGGATCTCATCAGGCGGCGCATAAGAGGCCAGTGCCCGCCTGATCATCTCCTCAAGCACCTCTTTGAGACAAGAGACATCTATGAGCCTCTCAGCGCCTGATACATGGGCCTTGCGCAGGGAGGCCCGCATCCGAACACTATAGAGTTGTTGCACTTTCCAGCCCCAAATCCCGGAGCATCTGAAGGTCTTTCCCCGGTTCCCTTCCACCCCTCGTCAGATAGTTTCCTATCATCATTCCATTGGCGCCACTTGCAAATATCAGCGGGTGCAGATCATGGAGCATTGTCGTTCTGCCGCCGCATATCCGTATCTCCTTTTTAGGCATCAATAGTCGGAATAGGGCAATGATCTTAAGAGAGTCTGCAGGACTCAGCGGTTCCACGTCTGCCATCGGGGTGCCCTGGGCAGGCATCAGAAAATTGATGGGGATAGAATCTACGTCTAACGCCATAATCTCAAAGGCTAAGTCCACCCTGTGTTCTATGCTCTCACCGATCCCAAATAGCCCCCCGCTGCAGGTCGAAATGCCGATCCTCTTAGCAATCCTGACCTCTTCAACCCGGTCCTGATAAGTATGGGTTGTACAGACTTTGGGGAAATAGGCCTCTGCAGTCTCCAGGTTGTGATGGAATCTCGTAAGTCCTGCTGCCTTGAGTGCGATCATCTCTTCCTCTGTAAGGGTCCCCAGCGTTGCACAGACACCCATATTAACCTCGCTCCTTATTCGCTTTACAGCCGTGCACAGTTTATCGAGCTCTTTGTCGTTCCTTATCCCATTTCCGCTTGTGGCTAAACAAAATTTTGTGGCGCCGCACAATCTTGCGGACCTGGCGCTCTCTATAATAGTATCAACCGGTAAAAGGGGATAGGTCCCGATGCCTGTAGAGAAATGTACTGACTGGGAACAAAAAGAACAGTCTTCTGTACATCCTCCGGAACGGGCATTAATTACTGAACAGAGATCGATAGTATTGCCGGCAAAAGTTTGACGCATCCTGTCAGTCCAGGCTAACAGGTGAAGCAGATAATGATCCTCAAGACTGAGAATGGATAGGGCCTCATCCCGGGTTATCCCCTCGCCTGAAAGGGCCTTTATCCCTATGTTATCTAACTTGTTTCGCATTGATTTGTTACGTCGCCATAGGTTACTACGGAGCAAAGTGCCATAGCGAAAAATTACCCTGATTCTGTCTGACTACGCCAGTCATAGCAGGCACTAAAATTGCACAATTTTAGAGAATAGTATGTTATTACATATGACTTTCAGTTGTCAACATGATCGTAAATTACTGGTTGACAATCTGTTTAGAATAGGGTGAAGAGGAATGGGGGAAATGACTTGACATATAGAAAGAGACTACGATAAAATTAAGAAAAATCCAGCAGTTATATTTTTCGGGAAGGGGATCAAATGTTTGAACGATTTACTGACCGAGGCAGAAAGATAATTATCCTGGCGAGAGAAGAAGCTGAGAAGCATCAGAATGATTACCTGGGTACAGAGCACATCCTCCTTGCCATCTTAAGGGATGGAGAAGGGGCTCCGCTGATCGTGCTGAAAAAGATGGGACTTTCCCCAGAGCAGATACGCATGGAGGTGGAGCGGAATCTTCCCTCCGGCGGTGTGACCATGACTTATGGAGAAATCCCTTTTACCCCGCGTGTCAAACGAGTCATCGAGTATTCCATCGAAGAGGCAAAACTACTTGGACATAACTTTGTCAGCAGTGAACACCTCCTCTTAGGGCTGATCCGGGAAGAGGAAGGGATAGGCGGTAAGATCCTGAGGAGTCTTGGAGCGAATCTGCTGACCGCAAGACAGCTTACACTCAGCTTCCTTAAAAGAGTCCAACCCAGAGAGCGTGAAAAAAAGAGCAACACACCTGCGATTGATGAGTTTGGCAGAGACCTCACGGCTCTGGCTGCAGAGGGGCAGTTAGACCCTGTGATTGGCCGCGACGATGAGATTGAGCGTGTCCTTCAGATACTCAGCAGAAGAACAAAGAACAATCCATCCCTGATCGGGGAGGCGGGTGTCGGGAAGACCGCAATCGTTGAAGGATTAGCGCAAAAGATTGTGAACCTTGAAGTGCCGGATAATCTCCTCAATAAAAGGGTCATAGCCCTTGACCTGGGGGCGCTGGTCGCGGGGACAAAATACAGGGGGCAGTTTGAAGAGCGTCTCAAGGTCATCATGAAGGAGATCACCACCGCCGGCAACATCATTATCTTTATTGACGAGCTGCATACACTGGTAGGCGCCGGGGCCGCAGAGGGGTCCATCGATGCATCGAATATGCTGAAGCCCGCATTTGCGAGAGGAGAGATACAGTGTATCGGTGCGACAACCCTTGATGAGTATAGAAAGTATATCGAAAAGGATGGCGCCTTAAAGAGGAGGTTCCAGCCCATCTATGTCAATCCGACCAGCGCCGAAGAGACCATTGAGATCATCAAAGGGCTTCGCCGCAAGTATGAGGAGCACCACAACATCTATATTACGGATGAGGCGATTGAAGAGGCCGTGCGGCTCTCCGAGAGGTACATTACCGA
>JACRHF010000005.1 GCA_016217665.1 Nitrospirota bacterium
AGGAGGCGGCAGGTGTTATCCCCTAAGAAGGTAAAGTACAGAAAGTGTCACAAGGGACGTATGAACGGCAAGGCTACGAGAGGCGCAGACCTGAATTTTGGCACCTTTGGTCTGAAGACTTTAGAGCCAGGACGGATTACATCAAGGCAGATAGAGGCGGCGCGTATCGCGATCACCCGGCATGTCAAGCGCGGCGGCAGGGTATGGATCCGTATATTCCCGGACAAGCCCATCACTAAAAAACCTGCTGAAACGAGGATGGGTAAGGGAAAGGGGCCTGTCGAGGCCTGGGTAGCGGTCGTGAAGCCGGGCCGGGTCCTCTATGAGATGGACGGAGTACCCAGGGAGGTAGCCGTGGAGGCACTGAGACTGGCCGCCCATAAATTGCCGGTAGCCACCAGATTTATTACCAGAGGCGGGGTGTAGGATGACATTGGATGAGATAAGGAATGCCACTCAGGAAGAGCTGGATCAGCACGAAGAGGAACTGAAGAGAGAGTTGTTTAACCTGAGATTTCAAAAGGTCATTAGCGGTGGGGTTGAGAATCCGATGCGTATCAGGCACGTCAGGAAAGAGATCGCCAGGATAAAAACAGTGATAAGGGATCGGCAGATTGTGGGATAGTGTTGGGGATAGGGTATTGGGATAAAGGGAGGATGGATGGCTGACAATCGGCGAAAAGAATATATCGGCAAGGTGGTAAGTGACAAGATGGAAAAGACTGTTTCTGTGCTGGTCGAGAGCCTTTACCGGCATCCCAAATATGGCAAGGTGGTCAAGAGACGTACAAAGTTTATGGCCCATGATGAGGATAAGAGGTGCCATGTTGGAGATAAGGTGAAGATCATAGAAACGAGGCCGCTGAGTAAAACAAAGCACTGGAAGGTGATGGATATATTGGAATCTGCACAGGTGAAGGGATAGGGGATCCATGATTCAGCCAAGGACAATATTAGATGTGGCGGACAATTCAGGGGCCAAGAAGGTCATGTGCATCCGGGTGATGGGCGGGTCCAACAGGCGTTATGCGAGTATCGGGGATGTGATTGTCGTCAGTGTCAAAGAGGCCATTCCTGATGGGACCGCCAAGAAGGGGCAGGTTGCAAAGGCGGTTATAGTGAGGTCAGTAGACAGTATGCGCCGGGAAGACGGTTCCTATATCCGGTTTGACAGGAATGCCGCTGTGCTGATTAATGCGCAGGGTGAACCCATCGGGACCAGGATCTTTGGCCCGGTTGCCAGAGAGTTAAGGTGGAAGAAGTTCATGAAAATAATATCTCTTGCGCCTGAGGTGGTGTGATGGGAATACGGATCAAAAAGAACGATAGAGTAGAGGTTATTTCAGGGAAGGAGAAGGGGAAGAGGGGACATGTCCTCAGGATTCTTTCATCCGGTGAACAGGCCCATGTCCTTATCGAAAAACTGAATATGATCAAAAAGCACATGAAGCCTTCGGCCAAGAATAAAGAAGGCGGTATCCTGGAGATGGAGGGGCCCATACAGGTATCCAACGTATCTGTCGTATGTCCCAAATGTGAACAGGTGACAAAGTTGGGATTCAAAGTGAGTGGCGATGATAACAAGGCACGCTATTGCAAGCAGTGCCAGGAGATAATTGATTAAGGAAAAGGTTCCCACGATTATGGTGACAAAAAGCAAAAGTACAAAAAGTGAGAAGACTGAGAAGAAAATGCCGAGACTGAAAGATCATTATCTGAACGAGGTGATGCCTGCCCTGATCCGTGAGTTTTCCTACAAAAATCCGATGGAGACGCCGTCGATCAAAAAAGTCGTGATTAATGCAGGGATTGGAGAGGCTGTGCAGAACATCAAAATGCTCGATGCCGTAGTTGAGGAGATGAGACAGATCACAGGTCAGAAGCCTCTGGGCACGAATGCCAGGAAGTCCATCGCAGGGTTTAAACTCCGTGAGGGTATGCCCATAGGGTCTAAGGTAACACTCCGGGGCGACCGGATGTATGAATTCCTTGACAGGTTGATCAGTGTAGCCCTTCCCAGGATAAGGGATTTCAGGGGGGTCAACGGGAATTCCTTTGATGGGAATGGAAATTATACCCTTGGGCTTAAAGAGCAGATCATCTTCCCGGAGATAAAATATGACACGGTAACGTTTATCCATGGCTTTGATATTACTATCGTTACGAATGCCAGGACAGACCAGGAGGGAAAGGCCCTGCTAAAATTCATGGGGATGCCGTTCAGGAATTAGATAGGAGGTAGAAATGGAGGGAAAGTGGCTAAGAAGTCTTTAATGGTAAAGGCCAAGATCGAACCAAAATTTAAGGTGAGGGGATACAACCGCTGTCCGCTTTGCGGAAGGTCAAGGGCCTTTCTCAGAAAGTTCCGGATGTGCCGTATATGTTTCAGATCACTGAGCCTGCGAGGGGACGTCCCCGGGGTAATCAAATCAAGCTGGTAAGAAAAGAGATGAAGGGAATCAGAAAATGTCAATGACAGACCCGATAGCGGATGCTTTAACCCGGATAAGAAATGCAAGCAGCCAGAGGCATGCAACAGTAGAGATGCCCCTGTCTAAGATGAAGGTGGAGATCGTAAGGATTCTGAAAGAGAACGGGTTTATTACAGACTATAAGGTGACCGGCGAGGGGGTGCACAGGAATATCTGCGTATCCCTGAAATATGCGAAGACAGATGACCCGATCATGACAGGCATCAAGAGGGTGAGTAAACCGGGGCGCCGGGTCTATGTGGAAAAGGATGAAATACCCAAGGTTATGGGCGGCATAGGGATTGCCATCCTTTCGACATCAAAAGGTCTGTTGAGTGATAGGGAGGCGCGGAGGGAAGGGAGCGGCGGCGAAGTCTTATGTTATGTATGGTAAGCCCCCATAGGAAGTGTTCCTAAATTGCGAGGATAAAGATTATGTCACGGATTGGCAAGAAACCGATAGCGATTCCCACAGGAGTAGAAGTCAACATCAATGGCAGTAATGTATTGGTTAAGGGGCCCAGGGGGAGTCTGCAGAGGGCCTTTGCACCTGAGATTGCTATCAGGAAAGAGGGTGGGGCAATCACGGTTACGCCGTCCCTTTATCAGAAAGAGACAGGGGCCCTTCATGGCCTTACAAGGACGCTTGTCAACAATATGGTTGAGGGTGTGACCCAGGGGTTTGTGAAGACCTTAGAAATCAGCGGGGTGGGGTATAAGGCCCTTATTCAGGGTAAGAACATTGTGCTGAATCTTGGTTTTTCGCACCAGATAACCTACCCGCTTCCGGCCGGTATTGATGCCTCTATAGACAAACAGACGGTGATTACCCTGAAGGGCATTGACAAGGATCTGGTGGGGCAGGTCGCCTCGAAGATACGAAGTTTAAGGGTGCCGGAGCCCTATAAAGGCAAAGGCATAAAGTATAAAGAAGAGAGGATCGTCAAGAAGGCAGGGAAGACAGGGAAGAAGTAAACTAAACAGGGAGGCAGGTTTTGTCCACGATAGATCTACGTGAGAAGCGGCGCAAGAGAATAAGGAAAAAGGTTCTTGGGACACAGGATCGTCCCCGGCTGAGTGTGTTTAAGAGTAATAAACACATCTATGCCCAGATTATTGATGATCTTAAAGGGACGACACTGGTGAGCGCCTCTTCCCTGGAGAAGGGATTTAATGATAAGAATGTGAGCTGCGAGGTCTCGAAGCAGATTGGGATGCTGATCGGAAAGAGGGCGGTTGAGCATGGGATTACAAAGATCGTCTTTGACCGGGGCGGCTACAAGTATCAAGGTAATATAAAGATGCTGGCTGACGGGGCCCGCGAAAGCGGTCTGCAATTTTAAGCATAAAGGGGGCAGAATTAAAAACTAAGCATAAAGGGGACAGATTTGAAATCTGTCCCCGCAAAAGAGGAGAGATTCTTGAGGAAGATTAACCCGGATGAAATTACGCTGAAAGACAAGGTGGTTCATATCAATCGTGTTGCCAAGGTGGTTAAAGGCGGCCGGCGATTCAGCTTCAGTGTTCTTGTCGTCGTGGGCGATGTGAATGGGTGTATCGGTTATGGAAAAGGAAAGGCATCGGAAGTCCCTGAGGCGATACGAAAGGCGACAGATCACGCCAAAAAGAATCTCATCAGATTCCCTCTCAAGGATTCTACGGTACCCCATGAGGTCATGGGGCGGTTTGGGGCTGAGATGATCATTATAAAACCTGCCTCTTCAGGTACCGGGGTCATCGCCGGCGGTCCTGTCCGCGCCGTGATGGAGGTTGCCGGAGTCCATGATGTGTTGTGCAAGTCGCTGGGGAGCGGTAATCCCTTCAATGTGGTCAGGGCGACCGTGGAAGGCCTCCTGTTACTCCGGGTGCCGGAGGAGGTGCTCAGAGAGAGGGAAGGTAAGGCAGAGGGCGCATCAGCAGGGGAAAATGCACGATGAAGAAGATCGCAATCACACAGATCAGAAGCGAGATAGGGACGCCGGAAAGACAGAGAAAGTCCATCAGGGGGCTGGGTCTCCGGAAGATAGGCCATACGGTAGTGCGGGAAGATACACCGGCGATCCGGGGGATGGTCTGGAAGATAAGACACCTTGTAAAGGTGGAAGAGGGAGTCTAATGAAACTCAATGAATTGAAGTCTTCCAAAGGGGCCCGGAAGAGACGCAAGATCGTAGGACGGGGTCCCGGTTCAGGTCATGGAAAGACATCGGCCAAGGGGCATAAAGGGCAGCTTGCCCGCAGCGGCGGAGGAAAAGGGCCCGGCTTTGAAGGCGGTCAGATGCCCCTTCAGCGCAGAATGGTAAAACGGGGATTTAAGAGTCCTTTCAAGAAGGAATATCAGATTGTCAATCTCGACGCGATTGATCAGTGTTTTAAAAAGGGAGATCCGGTGACCCCTGAGACCCTGCGGGAGAAGGGTTTAATCGGCAAGGCGGCAGAGGTTAAGGTCTTGTGCCGGGGGGAGATACAGAAGCCTTTGTCAATACGGGCGCATAAATTCAGCAGGAACGCCGTCGAAAAGATCAAACAGGCCGGCGGAACCGCAGAGGTGATCTAAGGTGCTGGACAGGTTAGTTACCAGTATAAAGAATATAGTAAGGATCGAGGAGTTAAGGAACAGGATACTCTTTACCCTGGGCCTTTTGGCCATATACCGGTTGGGAGGGCATACCCCTACCCCCGGGATAAACGGAGAGGCGCTGAGCCAATTTTTGAGGGAGAAGGGCGGAGCCCTCATGGGTTTTTTTGATATATTCTCCGGCGGAGCCCTCTCAAAGCTTTCGATATTCGCCCTGGGGATCATGCCCTACATCTCTGCATCTATTATCCTGCAGCTCCTTACGGTAGTCATCCCGACCCTGGCCGCATTGGCCAAAGAGGGTGAAAGCGGACGGAGGAAGATTGTCCAGTATACGAGGTATGGGACAGTAGTCATCAGTATCATCCAGTCCTTTGGGATTGCCATAGGACTTGAGGGGATGCAGAATGGCATGTTTGTCCAATCCCCGGGTTGGTCCTTTCGGGTGATGACCGCCCTGACCCTGACCACCGGTACGATCTTTATCATGTGGCTTGGAGAGCAGATTACTGAAAGGGGTATCGGAAATGGCATCTCAGTCATCATCTTTGCCGGTATCATTTCAGGGATCCCCAAGGCGATCGTCAATACCGTCCAGATAGTCAATACAGGGCAGATCGGGGCTTTTCTCCTCATCGTCGTTGGGGCGATGATCGTCCTGGTCGTGGCTGCGGTTGTCTATATGGAGAGTGCAAGGCGGAAGATACCTGTCCAGTATGCAAAAAGGGTGGTCGGGAGGAAGGTTTATGGAGGGCAAAGCACCCATATCCCCCTCAAGTTGAATACAGCAGGCGTCATCCCGCCGATATTTGCATCCTCCCTGCTGGCATTTCCGGCAACGATTGCCGGGTTTGTAGGACAGGGAAATTCATGGTTTCAGGCCGTGGCAAAGCAGCTTGGCCCAGGCTCATTTCCCCATATTTTTCTCTACGGGACTCTCATTATATTCTTTTGCTATTTCTACACAGCGGTCGTTTTAAATCCAGTAGACATGGCAGACAATATGAAGAAATATGGTGGGTTTATTCCTGGAGTGAGGCCCGGTCAACGCACCTCAGATTATATTTATAAGGTGATGTCGAGGATTACCTTTGTCGGCGCCGTCTATCTGACAGGTATCGCGATATTGCCTGAACTGTTGATATCCTATGCGCATGTTCCGTTTTACTTTGGGGGGACTTCCCTCCTCATCGTTATTGTGGTGGCCATGGATACCTCCCAGCAGATAGAGACGCACATGATCAGCAGGAACTATGAGGGCTTCCTGAAAAAGGGGCGGATGAAAGGGACTTCGTTCTAAGATTCCGGAAGAAAGACCATGCGATTAATCTTATTAGGAGCCCCGGGGGCAGGAAAGGGGACACAGGCGAAGAAACTTTCAGAGAAGTACAGAATCCCCAAAATTTCCACAGGGGATATCCTGCGTGAGGCCATGCAGAAGGGGACAGCGCTTGGTTTGAAGGCCAAATCTTATATGGATAACGGACAGCTTGTTCCGGATGACGTTGTCATCGGGATCGTGGAAGAGAAATTGAAAGATAAAGAGTGCATTAAAGGCTGGATCCTGGATGGATTTCCGAGAACGCTGCAGCAGGCGCAGGCATTGGACAGGATATTAACAGGGATCAGGACCTCCATTGGCCATGTCCTGAATCTTGAAGTCAATGAGGAGAAGATCATCAAACGGATTAGCGGGCGCAGAAGCTGCGAGAGTTGCCAGAGCGCCTACCATATCTATTTTAACCGGCCCCAAAAGGATGGGGTCTGTGATTCCTGCGGTGGAAGGCTTATCCAGAGGAATGATGATAAGGAAGAGACGGTTCGTGAAAGGCTGAAGGTGTATCAGGAAAAGACGCAGCCGCTGGTTAACTACTATTCGGAACGCAGTTTGTTAAAGAAGATTGAAGCGGATGATGACATTGAGAATGTATTCACAAGGATATGTTCCTTGGTGCAGTAGTCTGCCATGATCATCCTTAAATCCCCCCAGGAGATTGCAAAGATAAGGGCAGCAGGGAGGATTGTTGCGGGGGCCATCGAAGAGTTAAAGACGCGGGTTCGTCCGGGGATTAAGACAAAAGAGTTGGACAGGATTGCTGAGGAATTTATTCATAAGAAGGGCGGGATCCCTGCCTTTAAGGGATACAGGGGGTATCCGAACACGCTGTGCATCTCGGTCAATGAGGAGATCATCCACGGGATCCCCTCAGACAGGGTATTGGAAGAGGGGGATATTGCGGGGATAGACCTCGGTGTTTTGATGGACGGATATTATGGTGATGCCGCGGTGACGCTGCCGGCCGGTCCTGTCAGCCGTCAGGCAAAGCACCTGATGGAGACGACGGAGGCCGCACTCTACAAGGCTATAGACGCTGCCGTCATCGGAAACAGGGTTTCAGACATCGCTCATACCATACAGAGCTATGTGGAAGGTGCAGGATACTCTGTGGTAAGAGAGTTTGTCGGGCATGGGATTGGGAGGTCGCTGCACGAAGATCCGCCGGTTCCGAATTTCGGGGAACCCGGACAGGGGCCGCAACTGAGGGAGGGCATGGTATTGGCCATCGAGCCTATGGTCAATGCCGGCAGGAGTGATTTGTTCGTTCTGGAAAATGGGTGGACGGCTGTCACTCAGGACAGGAGCCTCTCGGCACACTTCGAGCATACGGTGGCCGTTACTAAGAATGGTCCTTTAATTCTAACTGTGCTATAATAGCGGCTATGTCAAAAGAAGAATCGATAGAAGTACAGGGAACGATCATTGAGACATTGCCCAATGCGATGTTTAAGGTAACGTTAGACAATGGTCATAAGGTGCTGGCCCACATTTCAGGGAAGATGAGGATGCACTTTATAAAGATATTGCCCGGGGACAAGGTTACGATAGAGCTGTCACCGTATGATTTATCCAGGGGAAGAATTACGTATAGATTCAAATAAGGGGATGGGTCCATGAAAGTACGATCTTCAGTGAAAAAGATGTGTCTTAAATGCAAGATTATCAGAAGAAAGGGTGTGCTTCGTATTATTTGCGACAATCCACGCCATAACCAGAGACAGGGTTAGGGTGGATAGAAAGGGGAAGGGAAGTTGGCAAGGATCGAAGGTGTAGATTTACCAGGCAATAAGAGGGTCGAGGTTGGTCTGACGTACCTCTTTGGGATCGGGCGTAGTGCAGCACGGAAGATTTTATCGGCGACCAGCGTTGATCTTAATAAAAAGGTGAAGGATCTTACCGATGACGAGGTTGGAAAGATCAGGGAGGTTATTGATAAGAACTACACCGTAGAGGGGGACCTCAAACGCAAGGTGTCCATGGATATAAAGCGGTTGATGGATATCGGAAGCTACCGGGGGACGCGTCACAGAAGGTCTCTTCCGGTGCGTGGACAGCGGACCAAGACGAACGCAAGGACACGAAAGGGACCGAGGCGCTCGATCGGGGGAAAGAAAAAATAAAAGGATGAGGTGGATGAATGGCTAAGAAGTCACCAAAGCGGAAGGAAAAAAAGAATATCCAGGTGGGTGTTGCGCATATCCAGGCATCATTCAACAATACGCTGGTCACGATTACGGATATGAGCGGCAATGTGATCGCATGGGGCAGCTCGGGTTCCGAGGGGTTTAAGGGATCCCGGAAGAGTACCCCATTCGCCGCACAGAGGGCGGCAGAGGGCGCGGCCAAGAAGTGTATGGAACACGGCCTGCGTCAGATTGATGTTTTTGTGAAAGGTCCGGGGGCAGGGAGAGAGTCTGCGATAAGGGCTCTACAGGCGGCCGGGTTAAAGATTAATGCCATAAAGGATGTCACACCCATTCCTCATAACGGCTGCAGGCCGCCAAAGAGGAGAAGGGTGTAGGGAGGGATTTCATTGGCGAGGTATATTGGACCTGTTTGCAGGATGTGCAGAAGAGAAGGGATGAAACTCTTTTTTAAAGGGAGCCGGTGTCTGACAGAAAAGTGCGCCTTTGAGAGGAGGGGATATCCTCCGGGACAGCATGGTCAGTCAGGGAAGAGGACCAAGGCCACAGACTATTCTACGCAGCTCCGGGAGAAGCAGAAGGTAAAGCGCATCTACAGTCTCTTAGAAAGACAGTTCAGGGGGTATTTCCGGAAGGCGGCCCAGAGAAAGGGTGTTACCGGCGAGATCCTGCTTCAGATGCTGGAGAGGAGATTGGATAATGTTGTCTATAGATCAGGTTTTTCCGCATCGCGTACAGAGGCCAGACAGATGGTGCGGCATGGTCATTTCCAGGTGAACAGCAGAAAG
>JACRHF010000049.1 GCA_016217665.1 Nitrospirota bacterium
AGAGCCCATGAACCCTGAAGTCAGGGAGTACCGGAAAGACATGTCCCTTAAAGTAGAGGAGGGGTATCCTGGGACTGTCGAATTTGGGATCGGTTATGGCGATGTGGAGAAGATGAGGGGGATGTTTGAGGCCTCGTACAGGAACCTGTTTGGCACAGGACGTCAGACCACGCTAAGGGCTGAAGGGAGTTCTATTGAGCAGAAATACAGTCTTGGCTATAAAGAACCATGGGTTCTGGGCTATCCGATGGATGCAAGAATTAACATGGTTGACCAGATCGAGAACAAGAGGAGTTTTGACCGGCGTACCCTCGGTTTTTCAACGGGTATTGATAAGAGTTTCAGCGACTACGTCAAGGGATCCCTGATGTATCAGTACGAGGATGTCAGGCTTTCCGATGTCAGTGCAGAGGCCATCCTGACCCCTGAGGATACAGGGAAGGTAGAGGTGGCCACGATTAACCCCTCTGTGACGATAGACCTCCGGGACGACCCGTTTAACCCCTCCAGAGGGACATTCTCCAGTATCGCTTTGCGGGAGGCGGCAAGGCTTATAGGATCAAGACCCCAGTTTGCCAAGGTTAATTTGCAGGCCAGCCTCTTCTATCCGCCCATAAAGAGGGTCGTCTTTGCCTTTTCCGCCCGCGGGGGGATTGCATGGAATTTTGGGGAGTCCAAAGAGGTCCCCATCTTTGAGAGATATTTTACCGGCGGCAGGAATACGGTGCGCGGATACGATCAGGAGCGGCTGGGGATACCCGGCAAGACCATCCTCTTCGATGGAACGAACTGGAGTCCAACCGGGGGAAACATGATGGTTGTGTTCAATGGGGAGCTCCGGTTTCCTCTATACAGGGGGCTTGGGATGGTGGCCTTTGTGGACAGCGGTAATGTCTGGAGGAAGATGGAAGAGTTTGATATATCCGAGATCCGGTCCACAGCAGGCGCCGGCATCCGGTATGGTACCCCTGTCGGTCCCCTGAGGCTGGATGTCGGGTGTAAGCTGGATAGAGAGGCGGGTGAGGAGCGGTGTCTGACCCACTTTACCCTGGGGCACGCCTTCTAAGAAAAAAGGGGTCAAGGGGCCGAGGGGTCGAGGGGTCAAGTGAAGAGTGATGGGAACAGTGCCGGAAAATAAATCTGTCCCCTTTTTCTCTTACACTTGAATCCTCGGACCCTATAATGTGTTAAAATAGCATCTATGGACCAGCAGAGCATTATCATCAAGGGCGCCAGAGAGCATAATCTTAAAAATATCGATGTCGTTATTCCGAGAGACCGGTTTGTAGTGATTACCGGTCTGAGCGGTTCTGGCAAGTCCTCGCTTGCCTTTGACACCATCTATTCTGAGGGACAGAGGAGGTATGTAGAGTCCCTCTCCACCTATGCCAGACAGTTCCTGGAGCAGATGAGCAAACCGGATGTCGACTCGATCGAAGGGCTCTCCCCTGCCATCTCGATAGAACAGAAGACCACAAGCAGGAATCCGCGTTCTACCGTCGGCACCATCACAGAGATCTATGACTATCTCAGGCTCCTCTTTGCCCGCACAGGACATCCGTACTGCTGGCAGTGCGGCAAGGAGATCACGTCCCAGACGGTTGAGCAGATGGTGGATAAGACCCTGACCCTCCCCTCAGGGACGAGGATTCAGGTCCTCGCCCCGATCGTCCGCGGGCGCAAAGGGGAATACAGAAAGGAGTTTGCGGATCTGAGGGGAAAGGGGTTTGTCAGGGCGAGGGTTGACGGAGAGGTCGTTGACTTAGAGAGGGATATCGCCCTGGCCAAAAGCAAGAAACATACGATTGAGATCGTGATTGACCGCCTCGTCTTAAAAAGGGATTTGGAGGAACGGCTGAGAAAAAGGCTGGCTGATTCTATTGAGATGGCGCTGCGGCTGGCAGACGGCGTGGTTGTGATCCATATTTTGGATAGGGAGGATATCCTGTTCAGCGAGCGGCTGGCCTGCATTGATTGCGGCATCAGCTATCCCGAAGTGACGCCGCGGGTTTTTTCTTTTAACAGTCCCCACGGGGCCTGCCCTGATTGCGATGGCCTCGGCGTCCGGATCGGGGATGAAGAAGATGCCGGTATTCTATGCCCTTCGTGTCAGGGGAAGAGGCTCAAGAAGGAGGCCCTTGCCATAAAGATTGAAGGGAGATCGATTGATGAGGTCACGAGGCTCTCTATCAAATCCGCAGTCCAATTCTTTAACGGATTAAGGTTTACCAGGCGCGAGGCATTCATTGCAGACCGCATACTGAAAGAGATCAGGGAGCGGCTGCACTTTCTCTCCAATGTGGGCCTGGATTACCTGACGCTGGACAGAGAGGCCTCCACGCTCTCAGGAGGGGAGGGACAGCGCATCCGGCTGGCCACTCAGATAGGTTCAAGCCTTGTCGGCGTGCTCTATGTGCTGGACGAGCCGAGCATCGGCCTGCATCAAAGGGACAATATCCGTCTCTTAGCCACCCTGAAGAGGCTCAGGGACCTCGGCAATACCGTCCTTGTCGTGGAGCACGATGAGGAGACGATCAGGGAGTCTGACTATGTGATCGATATGGGACCGGGCGCCGGTGTGCATGGAGGCAGGATTATTGCCCATGGGACCCCCGGAGAGATCATCAAAGATAAGAATTCCCTCACAGGCCGCTATCTGGCGAGGGAGCTCGTCATATCACTCCCCAAACGCCATCGGAAGGCCGCCCGGTTTTTGACCATCAAAGAGGCCCGGAAAAATAACCTCAGGGGTGTTGATGTCTCCATCCCCATCGGGTTATTGACCGCCATTACAGGGGTCTCAGGCTCCGGAAAGAGCACCCTGTTGTTTGAGGTCCTCTATAAAAATCTCGTCAACACGCTCTATAAAAGATCCCGGACCTATGAGGGGTGCGGCGCCATACTCGGGCTTGAGGAGTTTGACAAGGTCATCAATATTGACCAATCTCCTATCGGGAGAACACCGCGGTCTAATCCTGCGACCTATACCGGACTTTTTACGCATATCCGCGACCTTTTTGCGCAGTTACCTGAGTCCAGGGTCAGGGGTTACAGGGCTGGCAGATACAGCTTTAATGTCAAGGGCGGCCGGTGCGAGGCCTGTCAGGGCGACGGGCTCATCAAGATAGAGATGCACTTCCTGCCGGATGTCTACGTGACGTGCGAGGTATGCAAAGGGGAGAGATACAACCGGGAGACCCTGGATATAAAGTATAAGGGGAAGAACATTGCCGCGGTGCTCGACCTTACCGTCGCTCAGGCGATAGACTTTTTTGAGCCCATCCCTGTGATCCGGCACAAGTTAGAGACGTTAAGGGCAGTCGGCCTCGACTATATCAAGCTTGGGCAGGCCGCAACCACGCTTTCAGGCGGAGAGGCCCAGAGGGTCAAACTTTCCAAAGAGCTCTCGAGGCGTGCCACAGGCCGGACCCTCTATATCCTCGATGAACCGACCACAGGGCTCCATTTTGCGGATATCCAGAAACTGCTTGACGTCTTGAACAGGCTGGTGGATGAAGGGAACAGTGTGGTCGTCATCGAACACCACCCCGACGTGATCAAGAATGCCGACTATATCATAGACCTTGGGCCCGAGGGCGGCGATGAGGGGGGAGAGGTGGTTGCCTATGGCACTCCTGAGGATGTCGCCAAAGAGGAGAGGTCTTATACAGGAATATTCCTGAGGGAGTTCCTTGCTTATGGATAAGGCATATACCCATTTGGCCTCGCTGAAAGACGAGATATCTAAGTGCATCAAGTGCGGCGTCTGTATGGCAGGATGCCCTACCTACGCGATGACCAAAGATGAGACGATGGTGGCACGGGGGCGGCTCACCCTGGCAGGGGCGGCGTTGGAAGGACGTATCACGGCCTCCCGCAGGTTTGAAGAGGCCATCACCTCCTGTATAGGATGCCTGACCTGTGATGTGAATTGTCCGAGCGGGGTTCAGGTCGGGGAGGTCATATTCGCGGCCAGGGCACAGATCGCTGAGACGAGGGGACTGAATATCCTTGAGAGGATTGCCTCTAAATTCGTTGTAGGATTCCGGTGGCCCCTCTCCATCCTGGTCAGGCTTGCTGCAATTCCTATAGGGATATATGAAGGGATACCCCTGAAAGGTCCGTTGGTCTCTCTCATGCCCTTTGTCAGGAATAGCAAAAAGCGGAAGCTCCCTGCCCCGGGGGGGAGGCCGCTGACCTCCCAATATCCTGAAATCGTAAAGACAGAGAGCAAAAGGCCAAAGGGGAGGGTGGCCTTTTATCCGGGATGTGTGATAGACCTGAGCACGCAGGACATCGGCCGGGCAACGATCAGCGTGCTGAACAAGCTCGGCTACGACGTAGTCATCCCCAAAGGGCAGTACTGCTGCGGAAGCCCGCTCCAATCCCTCGGGGATGTTGAGACCGCAAGGAAGGTTGCCAGGAAGAATATCAACCTATTCTCCTCCCTGGATGTCGGCGCCATCATTGTATCGTGCGCGACCTGCGGCCACACGCTGAAAAAGGAATATCCTGTCCTGCTCAGTCAATCCGTAAACGGCAGCTTCAGGAAGGTAAAAGAGTTCTCAGAGAAGATCATAGATATCCATGAATTTGTCCTTGAGTCTGCCAAAGGGGATCTTAAGATCGGGAAGATCCTGGGCAGGACAGAGAAGAGGAGGGTGACCTTCCATGACCCCTGTCACCTTAAAAAGGGGCTTGGGGTCTATCAGTCCCCGAGGGAGATGCTCACCGCGATTCCCACGGTCGAGTTTATAGAGATGGAGGAGGCCGATGCGTGCTGCGGTTTCGGCGGCATATTCAGCCTCTACCATTATGACCTTGCATCCGGTATCGGGGCAAAGAAGGCGGAGAATATCAAACGAACCGGTTCACAGATCGTGGCGACCGGATGTCCGGGTTGTAAGATCCATATAGAAGACTCTTTACACCGGGCAGGTTATCCTGCTAAAGTAAGGCATACGGTGGAACTGTTGGATGAGGTCTTAACGTACTATCATGGGGACAGAATTTAATTCTGTCCCCAATGTCAAAGGGAGGCGGCTATGAAATTTTTTATTGATACTGCGAATGTGTCAGAGATCCGGGAGGCTGTAAGTCTTGGCCTTGTGGACGGGGTGACGACCAACCCCTCCCTGGTGTCCAAAGAAAACAGGGAATTCCGGGAGCTTGTCAGGGAGATATGTACCCTTGTCGATGGACCGGTCAGTGCAGAGGTGATCTCCTTAGATGCCGAAGGTATGATCAAAGAGGCCAGGGACCTCAGCTCCATCCACAAGAATATCGTCATCAAGATACCCATGCTCCCTGAGGGGTTGAAGGCGGTCCGGAGACTTGCCCAGGAAGATATCAGGACGAACGTGACCCTTGTCTTCTCTCCATCTCAGGCCCTTCTGGCGGCAAAGGCGGGCGCCGGCTATGTCAGTCCCTTTGTAGGCCGACTTGATGATGTCTCCTATGTGGGGATGGATCTGATAGGCCAGATACGGACTATCTTTGACAATTACGGATTTACCACAGAGATTATTGTAGCCAGCATCAGAAACCCGCTCCATGTGGTGGATGCGGCGATGATGGGTGCAGATGTGGCCACGATCCCGTACAAGGTGTTGCTCCAGTTGGCGCATCATCCCCTTACGGATATAGGAATCAAGAAATTTTCAGAAGATTGGCAGAAGGTCTCAGTAAAGAAATAAAAAGGGGGGACACTTCCCGTATTTTCACGAAATAGGTGAAAATACGGGAAGTGTCCCCCCTTTTCCAATAAATGGTTACACCATACTTTTTAGTTTTGGGGCCGCCTTGAATGATACACTCTTGCTTGCCTTGATCTTGATAGGCTCTCCTGTCCTCGGATTCCTGCCTGCTCTCGCTTTGCGATTCCGCACTGAGAAGGTGCCGAATCCCGGATAGGCAAATCTCTTATCCTTCTTAATAGATTTGCTCAACACATCAAAAATGCAATCTACTAAATCCTCTGTTTCCCTTTTGCTGAGTGAAGACCCCTTTGCTGCCTTTTGTACTGCATCAACAAATTCTGCTTTTGTCATAAAGTCTCACCTCCTTCCTTGTATTAGGTTTAAGTAAAAAAAAGATAACTGTGCATCGCGGTGAATCTTTGCAGTAAATCTTTGCAACGAATCTTTCCATCCTGTATCATCAGTATTTAAGCCAGAATATTAACGAAACAGAATAGATAAGTCAAGTACAAAATGTAAGAGGATTCCCCTTAAAAATAAAGGTTGAGCGATAGAGAAAATACATGCAAATTATAATCCGGTTCCCGGATTCCTAAAAATGTATCCGTACCGGTATCCGGGAAATTATTCAGGGTGTAGTCTGTCCTCTGATATCTCTCCATAGAATACCCTGCCTTCATCCTGATGTCTTTTATCCTGGGGACAGGGCTGAGGCGGAAGGCGTCAATCTTTCTGCTGAGACTGTAAGAGGCGCTTAATTCATAGATGTCTGTCACATAACTCACATCAGGAATGTCTGTGCTGCTGCCCCTAAAATCATACCGGCTATAGCTTCCATCGAGGGATAACCCGTCATCCAAATCGAGACTAAGGCCCATGATATACACGATGTTTGTGTCTTCAACAATCCCGTTGATGGGAGTTGTAAAATCAGAATATTGAGGATTGGGGTCCTGCGGATAGGGGAGGGTGGGGTTAAATGTCCATGAGTAGCGTCCTTCTGATCTCCGGTGATCGTAAAAATATTCTGCATGGATCCGGAGGCTTTCAAACAACGTATACTGTGCATAAGCGGTTGCCGACTCTCCCTGAGAATGCCTTCTGCCAATTGAGACGTCAGGATGTTTGTTGATGGTGAGCGCTAATGTTGTTCCGAGGTCCAGGGCATCCAGAGGAGAATAATCGAGGCCCGCCATCAGCGCATTCGAGTCAAAGGCAGAGAGGTCAAAGGCCCGCATCAGCGGATGCTGAGTAACGTCATTGGCAGGATTCGGGTCATACGTAACCTGATAATAGGCTGGGTCATAATCACCCCGTCTCCTCGTATAGGTATATCCGAATCTGCCTGAGAGGTTGTCCCGCAGCACAGAGCGCATCCTGAGAGAGAGGATCTTTTCATTCTCTTTATCCACCTCCCTGTCGCTCCGGGAGGTGTCTTTATTTTTTAGCCCCGCATCTAAGGATAATCTCTGCGTTAATGTCCATGTGCTCGCAACCTCCATACTGTTGACGGCATAGGAGATGTACCGCGGGATCCTGGGGTATCTGATCAGCGTGGAATCGCCGCTGTCCAGCAGGACATAGGCCGGCGTCTCTTTAATTACCGGCGTATCATTTTTATAGGCGCGATGCCTGTATTTGATGTTAAGTCTGATATCAGACCGGGGCCGTGTGGCTAAGAGGGAAGAAAAGACAAGACTCCGGACATCCGGGTCTATGACATTCCGTTCAAACGATTCCCCGATGCCGGCGGTGCTAAAAGGGGCAAGATTGATGTTGTTTGTAACCTTGCTGTAGGATAAGGTGTTTACAAGCCTTGTGTTGCTTGTCAATTGAATAGCGGGCCTGACCGACAGCGTATGCACTGTATAATCGTCAACGGTCTGAACCCTTCCGGTAGCGCCGCTGATGTAAGGGTTATTCCATGACACCGAATCGGTGAGATTGCTTGAGAAGATCTGCAGACTATTATTGAGCTGGAGATCAAGGATATCGTCTATGTATTCCAGTCCAAGGTCTATGGAAGTGGTGGTATAGTCTACAGGCTCTTTAATCTCGATAATCGCTGTAGGGTTAGAGAGGATGCCTGTAAGGCTCTCGACAGTCAGCGGCCTCTTCCCGTTTCTCTCTTCAACAGATAAATTTGTGGAGATGATCAGCCGGTCTCCCGGGCTGAATTTAAACAGGAGGCTATAGGTGTCCCGCTGGGTCATGACATCATTGGAAGCGGCGCCATAATCGTGAGGCGACTTGCTGATTCCCACACCCGCACTTAGGAGACCGTATCTCCTGTAGGTGACATCCCCATAGCCGTCATTGATGAGATTGGTCAGAGGGGAGATTCTTGCGACCTCACCTTCAAACTCCTGGCGCCGGGAGCCGTAGGAAAGGAGAAGGTCGTCTATATACAGGCCGTCCGGAAGGGACCGGTACTCTGTCGCCTTGGAAGACCCTGTGTCTAAATCTATTGTCTGGAACCGGGTTGAGAGCTCAAACCTGAGAGTGGCCGGCTCGATTTCCGGGTTGGATTCCTGTGGAGATTCCAGTTGGGATTTTTGTTCAGGTTCCTGTTGGGGCTCCTGAGACCAGGCCGCATGGGAGGCAAGCAGAATCAAAAAAAAGACAGCAAAGATCCGTCTCATCTTTTCCTCATCGCTGCAACCGGGCACCCGATGGATGCCTGGAGCCGTGAATCATTGGATGACAATTGATGCACCCCTTGTTATAAGTATACCTGCCCCCACTATCCAGCACCCTGTGAGGGTCGGCATTTGAGGGGAGGGTATTCGGGAGATTGCTGTGGCACTCAAGGCACAGGAATGGCTGACGCACTTTCAGGAGCGCCTTGTTCGCAGAGGCATGCGGATCATGACAGAGAAGGCAGTTTTCCTGCACAGGGAAGTGGTCGAACAGATAAGGGCCTCTCTTGTCCGCATGGCATCTGTAGCAATTCTCATTGATTGAGGAGGCGGACAGGAGCCCTGGGGTATCCGATCCATGCGGGGCGTGACAGGTGGAGCAGGTCATCTTCGCAGCATCCTGAGAGAGGTGAGGAGAGCGGAGGGCCGTGACCTTTTTCTGCAGATGGCATCTGAGGCAGACCTCTTTTTCAGAGGAGCTGTTCAGGAGATTCTGCCCCGACGCCTTCTCCATGACCTGATGGCAATCCACACATCGCTGTGTCCTGCCGTGGATTCCCCCGTCCCAGTAGTAGAGCCCCCCCTTATTATGACACTTCAGGCAGATGGCATTTTGCTCTTCCCTTGTATCCTTTGATTGCGGACCAAAGGTGGTTATAAACAGACGCTCTTTATAGTCTTCCATGTGGAGGCTCCCGGGCCCATGACAGGCCTCACACTCCATCCTGGCCGTCTTTGCCTTTTCAGGAGGGGTGAAGCTCGGCTGCCATTTTGCATGGAGGGTCTCGTTCCATTTGTCATATTGGGCCGTATGACAACTGCGGCACTTTTCCATACCCACGTACTCTTTTTTCCTTTCTGAAGGAGGCGATAACCAGAACATCTCCTTTTTGGGAGGATGCACAGGGACGGGAATCTCGATCAGAGGCGGGGCTGTCCCCTCCTCAAGCGGGAGGGGCGCTGTTGCCTCTGCGGCAGGCAGAGGGACCGTCTCTTCTTCAGACGGTATGGATGTCGTCGCTTCAACCGGCGGCAGAGGGATTGCTTCTTCGGCTGGCGGCACGGCTGGCGTCCCTTCTGCAGGCAGCAGTGGTCCGTCCCCTTCTTCACCACCGGCACGGGTCATCTCTTCTGTGACCCCTTCAGCCGGCTCATTCTCCGCATAGATATTATAGGACTGGTATATAAGAAGTGTTAGGACAAGCGCAATCAGAGGAGAGAAGATTTTTCCGATGTTCATATTAACTGGTTAATACTATAAATAAGCCCTGTCCCTTGTCAAGGGTAAACAAAAGATTTACAATGCAAGAATCGTGTCAGAATTGTACCTCATAGACGGAAATTCGTATATATACCGGGCCTACTATGCGATCAAGGGGCTTTCCACCTCAAAGGGCCTTCCTACCAATGCCATTTATGGTTTCACAAACATGCTCCTCAAGATCCTAACTCAGAAGTCGCCGGAACTCTTAGCCATTGCCTTTGACCCCAAGGGTCCTACCAAACGTCACGAGGTCTATGAGGCGTACAAGGCGCAGCGGCCTAAGATGCCCGATGCCCTGTCCGTACAGATCCCGTATATCCATCGCGTTGTGGAGGCATTTAATATCCCCCTTCTCATTATGGAGGGGTACGAGGCGGATGACGTGATAGGGACTGCGGCCAGGAAGGGGGAACAGGATGGCTATGAGGTCATCATTGTGACAGGGGATAAGGATATGCTCCAGCTCGTTACCCCGCACGTCCGGGTCTATGACCCGATGAAGGATAAGCTCTACGGGGAGTCTGATGTCCTGGAGAGGTTTGGCGTGAGCCCCTCACAGGTCGTTGAGATGATGGCCCTCATGGGCGACTCCATCGATAACATCCCCGGGGTCACGGGGATTGGAGAAAAGACGGCCAAAGAGCTTATTGCCACATTTGGAACGGTAGAGAACCTCCTGACTCATATCGAAGAGGTGAAAAGGCCAAAGCTCCGCAGCCTGCTGCAGGAGCAGACGGAGAATGCCAGGCTTAGCAGGGAACTGGCGTTGATCCATACCGGACTCCCCATCCGTATAGATTACAGCAGCCTGAAACTCTCTCCGCCTGATCCTGTCAGGATGACAGGGCTCTTAAGGGAGCTGGAGTTCTCCGGCCTCCTCAGGTTTTTCACGCCGCCCCAGACCGGGGAGAGCAGCGGGCTTTACAATCTCATGTCCCCGGATACGGAGGATGCAACCCTGTTGGAGAAGATACAGGAGGGGAGGAGCTGTGCCATTTATGTGGAGGCCGGTTCTCCGGACTTCATGACGGCAGAGATCGCCGGCATCGGCATCTCTTTTAAGGATAAGGAGGCATGGTGTGTCCCTGCCACGGATCAGGCCTATCTTCGGCAATGGCTCAGGCAGTTGACGCCCTTGATTGAGAGTGAAGAGATCAGGAAGTATTCCCATGACATCAAGAGGCAGATGATCCTGCTTAAACGCTCCGGCCTCAGACCGGAGGGATATGGTTTTGATACCATGATCGCTTCCTATCTTCTGAATCCCGGACGGGCCGATCACAGCATGGAGAGTATTGCCCTGGAGTATCTCCAGGAGATGACAGGCGCCGGGGGCGGGGGTGCCCCGGGGTCTGAGGCCTCGAATTCCTTAGCCTGCCAACGGGCTGATTTTATCTGGCGGCTTGCCGGCATCCTTGAGGAGAGGCTTGTGGAGACAGGCGTCCGGGATCTCTTCTACGACATTGAAATCCCCTTAGCCGGGGTCCTGGCGGATATGGAGATGGCAGGCATACGGGTGGACCCGGATATCCTCAGGATGCTATCAGCGGAAATGGAACGGGATATGGTGGCGATATGCTGGAGGATCTATGCCATTGCCGGAGAGGAGTTCAATATCAACTCCCCGAAACAGTTAGCCGGGGTCCTGTTTGAAAAATTGGGTCTGAAGCCTATCCGGAAGACCAAGACGGGTTATTCAACAGATGAGGCGGTGCTCACAGAACTTGCCCTCCAGCATGAGCTCCCGGCGGAGATACTCAGCTACCGGCAGATTGCAAAACTCAAATCCACCTATGTAGACGCCCTCCTCGGACTGATCCATCCGGCCACCGGACGGGTGCATACCTCCTTCAGCCAGGCGGTGACGGCCACAGGGAGGCTGTCGAGCAGCAAGCCCAATCTCCAGAATATTCCCATACGGACGGATATGGGACAGCGAATCCGGGAGGCCTTTACAACAGAAGAGGGGTGTTTGTTCTTGTCTTCGGATTACTCCCAGATCGAACTCCGCATCCTGGCCCACATGTCCGGGGATGAGCTGCTGACATCGGCATTTCAGCAGGGTGAGGACATCCATACGAGGACCGCGGCAGAGATCTTCGGACTCTCTCCTGCGGAGGTCAGCCCTGAGATGCGCCGCAGGGCAAAGGCGGTCAACTTCGGCATTGTGTACGGGATGAGCCCCTTTGGACTGGCATCCGACATCGGCATCTCCCAGCAGGAGGCAAAGGAGTATATTGATCACTACTTCGCCAGACACAAAGGGGTCCGGGAGTTTATCGAAAAGACCCTGGCACGGGCAAAGGAGGCCGGCTACGTCACGACACTCCTCCAGAGGCGGCGTTATCTGCCGGAGCTGGCGAGTGGCGACAACAGCATCAGGCAGTTTGGCGAGAGGATTGCGATCAACACCCCTATCCAGGGGAGCGCCGCTGACATCATCAAGCTCGCCATGATACGGATCCATAGAAGGCTTCAGACAGAGGGCCTGAGAGGCAGGATGATACTCCAGGTTCACGATGAGCTCCTCTTTGAGGTCCCGGCAGAGGAGATGGAGTTCATGAGAAGCCTTGTCATCGGGGAAATGGAAGGAGCCTACCCCCTGTCTGTCCCCCTCAAGGTGGATACCGGGACAGGAAAAAACTGGCGCGACGCGGGTTGACGCTGAAAAATACGGGGCACCCATTGCTACGAAGTAAATGCAATGGGTCGTGCGGCGTCAGGCCTTCGGATTTGAACCTTAACGTACACGACCCGTTGCAATCTCGCTTCGCGAGCAACGGGTCGTGGGCATTTTTGAGCGTCAACCTTGCAACGATCCACCGATCTTTAGGAAGATGAAGGGGTCTTGAATTTTGATGCGGCATGCTACAACGGGTGGTTCACAGTTGATTACTGATCCTATTTATCAAGATTCAAGACCTGACCCCCGCCGTCCTTTAAATGTCACCAGTCCTATCCAAGACCTCGACCCCATGCCTTAAAGACTCAGGGTAATGATGCGCATATCTTATCGTCATGGTTTTTTCTCTTTGTTTTTGGTGACCAGCAGGGTTACAGTACGTCTGAAAAGGTTAACCTGAGACCACTGGAGCGAGAGTATCTCATCCTGACTCATCCCTGTGTTAAGGGCGAATATGATGATCTCCCTTAGCCAGGGGATAGAGGTATCCTGAAGGCGTTTCCCTTCTTCAGGTGTAACCCATCTCTCGATCCTGTTATTTGGTCTTTCGATCTTTGCCTTGCCGAAGGGATTCGTCTCTGCCCATTCCCACTTTTACCATCTTACCTCAATATAAGGGCCTATCTTCAACATAGACATTATGCCATCCTGGATTATTTAAGACCCTATTTTTGAAATCCTCATTTAAGCTGGTTCCACCGTTATGCATCTCCTCACAATTTTCCAAGAACCTCACATAGGTTTTAATCATGCTGTTAAAGGCAGGATCCATCTTGTCTTTCCTGCCTTTTCGATGGGCTTTGCATGTTAACAATGTTACATGACTTATTTATCCTGCAAGCATGATGGTTAAAATTCTATCCTGCCATGCCGATTTTAGTTGACAGGTATAAATTATATGTTCATAATTTGACCAAATTAACTATCCATCCATTTTAACTGCTATAGGTTTGGCTAAAAAGATGCATTTATAGCTTGTTGCATATATTTCATAGAAAGAGGTAAGTAAGGTCACAAAAAACTTAAAGTAACTCAGAGAGTCAGAGTAGTTTTCAATAAATTTTATAAAATATAGGAGGTCTACAATGCCTAAAATAAAAATATGTTCAATAGCTCTTGCTATGATTCTTTCCATCTTCCTTGTATCAATTGCCTCAGCTCAGGGTGTATGGACTGGGAATATAAATGTATTACTTGGAGCGAAGGCCCTTGATAAAGATGATTGGGAACCGGCTGATGAACAAGGTGAATTCGGTATCGAAATCGACTTCCGGGAAAAGAACTGGCCTGTAAACATTGCCATTGATTTGTTAGGTGCAACAGGAGAAGGAACTGCTCTTGAACCATTCACTGGAATGTTTGCAAAACTGGAAAGTACGACCTCTGAATTTAATGTAGGTGTTCGAAAGATTTGGGAGCAGTACCCGCATGTCCGACCATTTATTGGTGGAGGCCTATCCTTGATACGAGGTGAGGGGAAAGTTTCGGTATCGGGCATCTCAGTTCCTGATAATGATACAGGTGCCGGGATATGGCTGGGTGGTGGTGTATACTGGGCATTAAGCGAGCACTTTAATTTAGGATTAGAACTTAAGTCGTCGTATGCTCAGGTAACATTGTTCGACACTGATGTAAATGTAGGTGGCGGCCATTTTGGACTATTGGCCGGATACCACTGGTAAGTAATGGGGTGATTTTGTTTTAAGAATCATAAACTTTACCTTAGGGTATTATTTTTAATAATCAGATTGAATCCTAAATATATAATAGGAGGTGAATAGACTTTGCAAGAGCGGATACAGTCCAAATTTTCAGCAGTCTAATAATCTAAAAAGGTACGTTAGGTTAATGTATTAGGAACTGGGGGCGTGAAGGGTGACCCCTGTTTTAACCACCTCCAGCATCTCTTCGTGGATCTTGCCATTGCTGGCCAGGGTCTCTTCACCGTAGATGTTGAACTCTCCGCCCTTGAAATCGCTCATCTGTCCACCGGCCTCTCTCACGATGACAGCGGCCGCCGCCACATCCCAGGGTTTGAGCTTATATTCCCAGAAGCCATCGAAGCGGCCTGCGGCCAAGTAGCATAAGTCTATCGTGGCGGCCCCGGGCCTCCTGATCTCCTGGGCCTTCTTCATGAAGGCCTTAAAGAGGTCCAGGTATTTTTCTGGATGGATCCTGCGGTCATAGGGAAATCCTGTAGCCAGGAGCGCCTTATCAAGGATTCCTATCTCAGACACATGGATAGGCATTCCGTTGAGACAGGCGCCGCGGCCCTCCACTGCCGTAAAGCACTCGTCTCTGACAGGATCATAAACGACTCCCATGACCATCCTGCCGGAGACCTCCAGGCCGATCGAGACGGCAAAGCAGGGGAAGGCATGGGCATAATTCGTCGTCCCGTCGAGCGGGTCTATGATCCAGCGGTACGGGGAAGTAGAATTCTTTATCGTCCCCTCTTCTGCGATTACCTGATGATCAGGGTACTTGGAACTGATCATGGATACAATCGCCTCCTCAGAGAGACGATCTGCCACAGTGACGAGGTCCACCTCTCCCTTGAACTCCACATCAATCGGCTGGCCGAAATATCTCATCAGAATCTCTCCGCCGGTCCGCGCCGCCGCCTCCGCTGTCTTCAGGAAATCGGTATCCATGCGACATCCCCCCAAGGTAATGCCTACTATAACAGATGCGAATCGCCTGTCAACTTTACATACTTAAACAGCTGCGGCACTTGTACAGATGAAGCAACTTGAATAGCCTGACCAATAGCTTTTATGTTTCTGTCTTTTTTGTATGCACTTTGAACCACTTTGCAATCTCTTTAACCGCAACGTCTTTACTTGCTACTTTGATGGTGAAGCGTTCAAGTTCTTTGTTTGATGCTTTTAGGGTGTAGTTATTGTGGATGAGGAATATTGATGCGGCGGTGATGGATAAAGAGGACCTGCTCAGGGGTCAAGTAGTTCATTTTTTAGATAGTGCCTTCAGGGCGGGTTTATAACATTCTATGAAGTCGTTAACCTGTGAGGCAAATGCAATGTCTACGGCCTTGTATTGGGATTTCGAGATTGCAGGTTCAATAATGATCTTACTGGCTTTTTCATCCAGTTTGACTTCAACCTGAGCACCGGCTGTCAAATGGAGTTTTTCCAGGATCTCTTTTGGGATTAAAACTCCGTAGCTAGTACCTATGTGGCATATTTTACGTACCATGATTTACCTCCATTCGTGAGTTATTACTATGTTATAACATGGATGAAGAGATGTCAATTTATTGAGTGATTCCCTTTTCCATATCCGCTTTGGTTGCATTGGGCATTGGGGTCTTGAAATATTTTATGCTGGAAATTATCAGACACTCCGGCTTGACTATGTCTTTCTGCAAATGGTATAGATCATAGGTCCATGAAATTTTTCTGAGTGAATCGATGGATAAATTTATCATAGATAAAAGGGGTGAAGCAGATGAGTATATGGGACAAGAAAAGCGCATACATGTGCGTTTCCCTGTGTGTCTTTCCGTCAAATATGGAGAAGAAATACCGGATATCTGTGCAGACTTCATTCTGAATATAAGCAGGGGCGGAGTTTTTATCTGCACAGATGCACCTTTGGAAATCGGTTCAAGGATAGTAGTGCATTTTTATATCCCGCCGGATAAGAAACTCCTGGTTCAATTTGAAGGTGAGATCGTTGCCGTTAATACAGATAATTCCCGCTATCCGAGAGGTATACATGTAAAGTTTGTCAGATACAGTCAGGAAGACTTAAAACGGCTTGAAGATTATTTAGAAGAAAGGCAGCATCTAATCGACGAGACCGCATAGAGGCTTTTTGTATATGTCATCCTGGCTACCTCCCGCTCGATCTTCTCTGTGCCCACTCTGGATGGGTTTTACTTAAATGTGTTCTCAACATCTTATATGTTTCAATCCTTGTTTTAATGGAACCCTCGTCGCATC
>JACRHF010000051.1 GCA_016217665.1 Nitrospirota bacterium
ATTCACGGAGACGGCGTCTCCCGAGGATAATTACAGGGTTTAAGAGCCCCGTATCACTGGGGAAAATAGTTTGGGGGATTTAAAACCTGGGTTGAAGCCCGTAAGGGACCTGCAGTCAATTCCTATCTCGGGATTTGGGTCATTGTACAGGCTTGACACATCCCCCTTATAGATGTTAATATTTCCCCACTTTGAAGGTTACTACGATTAAAGAATGCCTGGATGAGAAGGACAGCCAGGGCGGGGAGATAGTTGCGGCTAAGGTAAATGGTCGTCCTGTAGACCTGAATACCCCTCTAACAAAAGACTCAAAGATCGAGGGAATCAGCATCCACTCTCCGGAAGGTCTGGAGATCCTCCGGCACAGTACCAGCCACCTCATGGCACAGGCTGTAAAGGAGCTCTATCCGGAGGTCAGGATCACGATCGGCCCTTCAATAGCAGAGGGATTTTATTACGACTTTGACTACAGCAGGCCCTTTACACCGGAAGACCTCGCTAAGATAGAAGAAAAGATGAGGGCCCTTGCCAAAGAGGACATCCCTATCATCCGTAGGGAGATGTCCAAAGGGGATGCCATAAAGCTCTTTGACAAGATGGGGGAAACCTACAAGACCGAGATCATCAGGGAGCTCCCGGAGGAGGCCGTATCCCTATATCAGCAGGGTAATTTCACAGACCTCTGCCGGGGACCCCACCTCCCGTCTACTGCAGGGGTTCGTTCTTTCAAACTCCTCAGTACCGCCGGCGCCTATTGGCGTGGAGACGAGAAGAACAAGATGCTCCAGCGGATATATGGGACGGCATTTCCCACAGAGGCAGAGCTGGATAACTATCTCAATAAATTAGAGGAGATCAAAAAAAGGGATCACAGAAAACTCGGAAGGGAATTGGACCTCTTCAGTATCCAAGACGAGATCGGGGCAGGCCTGATCCTGTGGCATCCCAAGGGGGCGCTCATCCGCAAATCTATCGAAGACTTCTGGAGAGAGGAACACCTCCGCCATGACTATGACCTGCTCTATACCCCCCATGTGGCCAGGCTCGACCTCTGGAAGACCAGCGGACATACGGAGTTCTATCAGGCGAATATGTATTCCCCGATTGAAGTTGAGGGGCAGGACTTCCAGTTAAAACCGATGAACTGCCCTTTCCACATCATGATTTACAAGACTAAAATCCACAGCTACCGGGATCTCCCGATCCGGTGGGCAGAGCTGGGGACAGTTTATCGTTATGAGAGGTCCGGGGTCTTACACGGCCTCCTGAGGGTCAGGGGTTTCACCCAGGATGATGCCCATATATTCTGCCGGCCTGATCAGTTGGAGAAGGAGATCACCTCCATCCTCGATTTTACAGTGGATATCCTGAAGACCTTTGGGTTTGACAGATACGATATCTATCTCTCCACAAGGCCTGAGAAATTCGTGGGGAGTATGGAAAACTGGGAAAAGGCCACCACAGCTCTGTGCAAGGCCCTTGAGATGAAGGGACTTGCCTATCAGATTGACCCCGGGGAAGGGGTATTCTATGGACCCAAGATAGACATCAAGATCAAGGATGTGTTGGACCGTGCGTGGCAGTGTACCACGATCCAGGTTGACTTTAACCTCCCGGAGAGGTTCTCTCTGTCCTATGTTGGGGAAGATGGCGTGCCGCATCAGCCCATCATGATCCACAGGGCGCTGATGGGTTCCCTGGAGCGATTCTTTGGAATCCTGGTAGAACATTATGCCGGGGCATTCCCGTTATGGCTTTCCCCTGTTCAGGTCAGGGTCCTGCCGATCACCGAGAAACAGAATGAATATGCCGGAGAGGTCAAGACCCTTTTGAGCAGAGAGGGGATCCGGGTCAAGGTGGATTCAAGGAGTGAAAAGATCGGTTATAAGATACGGGAGGCACAGATGGAGAAGGTCCCCTACATGTTCGTCGTAGGGGGGAGGGAGGCCGAGTCCCGCTCTGTTTCCGTCAGGATGAGGAAAGACGGAGATATTGGGACGATGCCCCTGGCGTCAGCCATAGAGAAGGTTAAGAAGGAAATTCTAATATACCAATCGACTAAATAATGAGGAGGTGATAACATATCGCTGAGCCAAAATTAAGAGTAAACAGGGAGATCCGGATAAAGGAGGTCCGTGTTATCGGTCCGGAGGGGGAACAGATCGGGATCCTGCCTACGTTGCAGGCCTTAAAAAAGGCGGAGGAATTTGGGCTTGATTTGGTGGAGATCGCCCCAACGGCAAAACCCCCGGTGTGCCGGATCATGGACTTTGGAAAGTTTAAATATGAACAGGCCAAGAAACAGCATGGTGCAAGAGTCCACCAGCGAAGCATGCAGCTCAAAGAGGTCAAGGTAAGACCCTACACGGATAAACACGATTTACAGATCAAGGTTCGCAATGTGCGGAGGTTTTTAGAGGGGAGGGACAAGGCAAAGATCACCCTGACCTTCCGGGGGAGAGAACGGTCGCATATGGAGTCTGCAAAGACGATCATGGCTGTCTTCATAGAGGGGATCAAAGATGTCGGGACCGTAGAATATCCCCCGATGATGGAGGGGAACAGTATGATCATGATCGTGGGCCCGAAATCAGAATCACAAAAAGGGAAGAAATCAGCAGAGCAGCCATCCGTGGCTGCAGTAGAAGGATCAACCGCAGAAGAGAAAGGAAAAGGAAATGAGCAGACCCAAACTAAAGACACATCGGGGGGCGGCTAAGCGCTTTAAGGTCACGGGAAGCGGTAAGATCGTCAGGCGCAAGGCCGGTGGAAACCACATCCTGACCAAAAAGAATTCCCGGAGAAAGAGGGCCTTAAAGAAGGACGCCCTGGTACATGAGACAGACAAGAAGAATATAAAACAACTGATACCATACCTTTAATCCCCCTTAATCCCCCTTTAGTAAAGGGGGAAAAAGGGGGATTTGAGAGATGGTGGGATTATAGCGGTAACAAAGGAGGTAAGATTCATGCCACGGGCAAAAGGTGGACCAAAGACACGAAAACGCAGGAAGAAGGTATTAAAACTTGCAAAGGGATTCTGGGGCGGCAAACACCGGCTCTTCAGGACAGCGACAGAGACAGTGGACAAGGCGCTCGGTTATGCCTATCGCGACCGGAGACAGAAGAAGCGAGACTTCAGGGTTCTCTGGATCGCGAGGATTAATGCGGCGGTCAGACTGCACGGATTCTCTTACAGCACGTTTATCAACGGTCTGAAAAAGGCCGGTATCCAGTTGGACAGGAAAGTGCTCGCAGACCTCGCCGTAAATGATCCGGCAGGGTTTGCAAAGATTGCCGAGACGGTCAGACAATCTGCGGCATAGGGGTAAGGCCTCTCACTCATATCGCAATGCCTCGATGGGGTCCTGCTGGGCGGCCCTGTAGGCCGGATAGACCCCAAAGAATATCCCCACCCCCCCGGAGAAGAGGGTTGCAAGGGCTATGACCCATGGTTCCATGAGGG
>JACRHF010000050.1 GCA_016217665.1 Nitrospirota bacterium
GCTCATAGCAGAGCCTTAATCTTTTGATCTTTAAAGGGTGACCCGGTCCATAGTCATACAGTCCGTAGTCCGGTGTGTAGAAAAAAGAGGTCTTCATCGCGTATCACGTAAAATACAATAAAAAGCGATGGGGTGTCAAACGGGTGACCCGGGTTCCCACAGGTCGCGAAGGCCATCCCCTACGAGATTACAGGCCAGGACGATGATAAAGATGGCGCCCCCCGGGAAGACCATCAGATGGGGAAAGAATCTCATGGCTGTCCATCCGTCATTCGCCAGGACCCCCCAACTGCTGAAGGGCGGGGCAAGCCCGAGTCCTACAAAGCTTAGGGTGGATTCTGCTAAAATGGCGGCCGGTATGCGGAAGGTCAAGGTTACAATCAATAATCCGCCCAATCCGGGCAAGATATGACGGAAGAGGATGCGCCAGTTTCCGGCCCCGATTCCCCTTGCGGCCTCGATGTAGGGCATCTCCCTGAGCCGAAGCACCTCACCCCGCACCAGGCGGGCCACGCCGACCCAACTGATAAGACTCAGGGCGAGGAATATCCCCCAGAATCCCCTCCCGATAACCACGGTGATTAAAATAATGAGGAGGAGATCAGGGATAGCGAACAGGACATCTACGATACGCATCATCACGTGGTCCACCCATCCCCCCTGATAACCGGCAATCCCTCCATAGAGTGTCCCGATCACAAGGGCAACCAGGGAGGTAGAGAGGCCTATAGAAAGAGAGACACGGGCGCCATAGATCATACGGCTCAACAGGTCCCTTCCGAGGCTGTCTGTTCCGAGGAGATGATCCTTGTCCGGGGGGTGGAGGATTGCGCTCATATCCTGCTGGTCATAGGGATAGGGGGCGATCCATGGGGCCAGAAGGGCGGTAACAGTGGCCAATATAAGAAACGCTAAGCCAAAAAGTATGGAATAATTTTTCATCTGAAAATCCTTGATCAAATCCCCCTTGCCCCCTTTTCTAAAGGGGGGGAAGAAACTAATCTCACCCTTTTTTAAAGGGGGATTAAGGGGGATTATTTTCATGCCCCTTTGTGAGCCGGAGTTTACATCCTCCGCACCCTCGGATCAACAAAGAAGTATAACAAATCCACGACTAAATTGGCCAACACGATCAAAATGGCATATATCAGTGTTACTCCCATAATCAAAGGATAATCCCGGTTGATCACGGCTGTTACAAAGTACTTCCCCATCCCCGGGATCGAGAAGATGTATTCAATAATGAACGAGCCGGTGATCAGTCCGGCGAAGAGGGGGCCGGAGAAGGTGATTAATGGCGGCACCGCATTCTTCAGGGCATGCTTGAAGAGGATGATGCGGGTTGAAAGACCCTTGGCATGGCACGTACGGATGTAATCCTCTCTCAATACATCGATGAGAGTGGAGCGCATCAATCTTGCCATATAGGCCGCAGGGGCCGCGGCAAGGGAGACAGCCGGCAGGATGGTATATTCCCATCCCTCCCATAAGGCCGGTGGGAAGAGATGAAAGGTCTGTGAGAGCATCAGGATCAGCAGGGCCGCAAGGACGAAGTGGGGGATGGAGACCCCGCCGATGGCCAGGAACATGCTTGTCTTATCCATCCAGAGACTCCTCTCCCTTGAGGCGGCTGAGAGGAGTCCGCTGCCTGTCCCCAATACAAGGGAGAGGATAAAGGCGATGATGCCGAGTTGTATGGAGACCGGAAAGGTATCTGCAATGACATCGTTTACGGATCTGCCCAGATATTTATACGAAGGACCGAGATCCCCCCTCAGGAGATTCCCCATATAAAGGAGGTACTGGGTATGGAGGGGCTTATCGAGATGATACTTTTCTTCGATATTCGCCTTGATCTCCGGCGGGAGCTGCTTCTCCGCATCAAAAGGCCCACCGGGGACAATGTGCATGATGATGAAAGTAATGGTAGCGACGGACCATAAGACGGGAATCCCCCAGAGGAGTCTTTTAAGGATGAATCTCAACATATTTAACGGGACAATTCTATCACAGAACTATTAGGGATCAAAGGGATACCCCTCTTTCCCCACAAGGCGCCATCTGATCGGTATTAAGTGTCTGCGATTAAATAAGTGTATCAAGTCAGAGTTGACGATGTGGTCGAATGGTATAGTTCCAGTCGCCGTGGAAATCATCACGCAGCAGGTTGATCTTAGCCCACTCTTCGTCAGAGATCTTGCGGCCGACGGGA
>JACRHF010000052.1 GCA_016217665.1 Nitrospirota bacterium
AAATCTCAGGGCATCTGTCCCATACTGATCCATGATGACGATCGGATCAATGACATTTCCCTTTGATTTGCTCATCTTCTGCCCTTCTGCATCCCTGACCAGGGCATGGATACAGACCTCGCGGAAGGGGACATCCCCCATGAATTTCAGCCCCATCATCATCATGCGGGCCACCCAGAAAAAGAGGATATCGAATCCTGTGACAAGCACCGATGTCGGATAGAATTTTTTTAAATCCTCGGTCTCCTCCGGCCAGCCTAAGGTTGAGAACGGCCACAAGGCAGAAGAAAACCAGGTGTCCAGCACGTCTTCATCTTGCCGAATCTCCCGGCTGCCGCACTGTTTGCACGATGCAGGGTCCTCCCTGTCTACTGTAATGGCCCCGCAGTGGCTGCAATACCAGGCAGGGATCTGATGCCCCCACCATATCTGCCTCGATATGCACCAATCTCTGATATTGTGCATCCAGTCGAAATAGGTGTTCTCCCATCCCTTGGGGATCAGGGAGACCCTCCCTTCCTCGACCGCCTTAATGGCCGGTTGGGCCAATGGCTGCATCCGCACAAACCACTGTTTTGAGACATTGGGCTCTATGATGGTCTTGCACCGGTAGCAATGCCCGACGGCATGCGTATAGTCCTCCTCTTTGATCAGGTCTTCTCTCTCAGCAAGGTCCTTCAGGATCGCCTTGCGGCACTGAAACCGATCCATCCCCTGGTAGGGTCCTGCCGCCTCGTTCATCATGGCATCGTCCGTCATCACCTTGATCCGCTGAAGTCCGTGCCGGTTCCCCACTTCAAAGTCATAAGGGTCGTGTGCCGGGGTGATCTTTAATACCCCTGTCCCAAACGCCAGATCAACCACCGGATCTGCGATCACAGGGATCTCCCTTCCGACGACTGGGATGACCACACTCTTTCCTATGAAGCGGCTGTACCTGGCATCCTCAGGATTTACGGCAACGGCGGTATCCCCAAGGATCGTCTCAGGCCTCGTGGTCGCCACGGTCAGCTCCCCTGAGCCATCGGCAAGGGCATAGCGAAGGTGGTACAATTTGCCTCTGAGATTTTCATGTTCCACCTCAAGGTCCGACAACGCCGTCATACAGCGCGGGCACCAGTTGATGATATAATTCCCCTGATAGATGAGGCCCTCCTCATAGAGGCGTACAAAGACCTCGCGTACGGCCTTAGACATCCCCTCATCCATGGTAAAGCGTTCCCGGCTCCAGTCACAGGAGGCCCCCAGGCGCTTCAACTGATAGATAATCGTACGACCGGAGTGCCCCCGCCAATCCCACACCTTTTCAACGAATCTCTTCCTGCCGTACTCCTTCCGGTGACTCCCTTCTGCGGCAATCTGCCTCTCAACGACATTCTGGGTCGCGATACCGGCGTGGTCTGTACCCGGAAGCCAGAGGGTGTTATGCCCGGACATCCTCTTCCAACGAGTAAGTATATCCTGCAGGGTTGTGTTTAAGGCGTGGCCCATATGGAGCGAGCCGGTAATATTCGGGGGCGGGATTACTATAGAAAAAAGAGAAGAGCCGGAGCGGCTATCTGCATGAAAATATCCTTTCTCCTCCCAGAACTGATACCATTTGCCCTCGGCCTCTTTGGGGTTATAGACCTTGCTAAACTCCGTCATCCACTCTCACCCTTAAGTCTCTCAATCTCTCTCCGTATCTCTTCCTCTGCAATCTTTGGGACCACCTCCCATGCGGCCCTTTCTACAATTTCTCTCGCAATCCTGCTGATGATCTCCTCGATCATATCATCCGTAATCCTGTCTCGTAAATCTGCCTCCATACTGACTGGCGTTTCGGTAGTTGCGGCCGCGGCTTCTTCCTCTGCCGGCGCCTCTACGGGTTCCTCTGGAGGCGCCTCGTGTGTCTGCTCCCGGATCTCCTCCGGCACCATGGCCTCTTTAGTCTCAAACATTCCTGATGCGATGCCGGCGATATCAGGGGAATCAGGGGCGGCCTCCTGCCACTCTGTTACCTTTGTTCTGGCAGCTTCAGTAACATCCCACCCCAAGAGTTCTTCAATACTCACCGATTCACCTGCTTTTGCCGCAGGCGGCTCTCCCTTTCCCATATAGGCATTAAGGGTATCTACCATCTTCGTAGGATCGATCGGTTTTCTGATCACCCCGTATCCCATTGGAAGATCCCCCCCCATCTTCAGGAGGGAGTCCTCACTCTCGACAATGAACAGGATAGGCATATCCCTGAACTGGGACTTCTCCAGGATCAGACGGCTCACCTCGATGCCATTGATCCCTGAAAGGACCGGACTCAGGAGCACTGCCTCCGGCTGATGCGCCTCCACCGCCTCTAAGGCAGCAATCCCGTCACTGGCTGTGACCACCTCAAACCCTTCCAAATTTAAAAAATAGGAGACCACCTGTTGAACAGTGCTATCTGATTCTGCAACAAGAACCTTTGCTCCCATAGTCAATCTCCTTTTTTTCGTTATATTTTAAGCACTCTCCAGCGTCAACAAACTAACATATTGGCGGATAATGTGTCAAGGTATGGGGAAGGTCGCGGGAGTGGTATAACGTCGGGTAATAGCGAGATATGTTCTAAATAGGAAGCTTACGGATGCGGTATCTGGCCTCTTCTACAATGATGATGTGGCCCATTTTGAGGAGTTCGGCAGATTCGGTGATTACCTTCTCAAGCCTTTTTAAAACAAAGGAGGTGGTTGTATTGCGGAGGCGAAAGAGGATGACGCTTATCTGTCTGCCCTTGGATAAGGCTATAATCTCCCCAAAGTCCAGGTCAAAAGTAAGTATGATGCGGTCTTCAGTGATTGCCTTGTCAAATATTTCATTGTCAGGGAGGGTTTGAAGGTTTTGCTCACGGAGATGGACCACATCATGATTGATTGAACGAAGCCATTCAACAATTCTCATAGAAATGCCCATGTCTGCAAGAAATCTCATTCCGCTAACCGGCGTGGACTTCCTCCTGGGCTAACCAGGCGGCGTATTCAAGAGCCTCAGTGATGTCCTCGCGGGTAAGATCCGGATAGTCCCTGAGAATTTCCTCGACCGTCGCTCCGTGGGCTATCTGGCCAACAATTACAGATACCGGAATCCGCATCCCCCTTATGCAGGCCCTTCCACCCATAATCTGAGGATCAAAGGTTACTCTTTCAAACATACTTCACCTCCTCTATGCCTAAAAATCATGATAGCATGATAGAAATTTAGGTGATTGAGGTTAGATTAGCAGTATAAGGCTTACCTGTCAATTTAGATTTTGGCTTGAAAGTATTTTTTCTGGCTTTTATAGAATCCTTTGTTTTCTCTGGGGTAAGGATCGTATCTTTCACTTTATCCTCAGCTATTTTGTTGTGAAGCTATAAGTATCGCTTTCTGTCACGCCTCCCTTGCCATCGTCAGCTACTATCTTCCAGTAATAGGTTGTATCTGGCTGAAGGTTGATTGTGTAAGATTTATAATTTTTATTGTCACTGCCGTTATTATTTCCGTCTCTGCCTCCACTACTACCGCAGGAAGTAAAGATGAATCCTGTCACCATGATGATTACAATATATAACCTTGCATAATTAAAGCGACATTATTATAATGGCATCACCTATAAGAAGGAGGTGCCATGAAATCTGTCAAGATACATGGAACAGCAAATAAAATACGACACCTTGTTAATCTCAGCAAACAAGCCCTTCGGGACGGAGCATATCGCGTTGCCACTCGG
>JACRHF010000053.1 GCA_016217665.1 Nitrospirota bacterium
AAAGGATGAGAAGACCGGGGTTAAGAGCACCAAAGAGGTCAGAGAGCAGTGGGTCTATCTCGGCGAATTGCCCCTGATGACAGATAATGGGACATTTATCGTAAACGGGACTGAACGCGTTGTTGTCAGTCAGCTTCAACGCTCACCCGGCGCATTTTTTACGCATGACAAAGGGCGGACGCATATCAGCGGAAAGGTCCTGTTCTCTGCCAGGATCATTCCATACAGGGGGTCATGGCTCGATTTTGAATTCGACACGAAGGACATCTTATATGCACGCATAGACCGGCGGAGAAAATTTCCAACCACCATATTACTGAAGGCGATGGGGCTCTCCACCTATGACATCCTGAAGATGTATTACCCTGTGGAAGAGGTCAGGATCAGAAGCAAGAAATTCTACAGCAAGATCGATGCGAAGGTGCTTGGCGGCAGCAGGATTCTCTATGACATCATTAATGAGCAAGGCGGTGAGGTGCTGGTTAAGGAAGGGAGCAGGGTCACCCCCGGCGTGTTAAAGAAGCTGGAAAATCTCGGCATCCGGGAGGTCCCGCTCGCAACAGAAGATCTGCACGGACGGGTCGTCTTTAATGACGTGATTGATGCTTCAACAGGGGAGGTGATCCTCGGAAGCAACGGGGTGCTGACAGAGGAGATCCTGCAGAAGATCATCAAATCGGGCGTGGAGAAGATCGTTCTTCTCTATATTGATAATTACCAGACGCTTCCGGTCATCCGGGATACCTTATCGCAGGAAAATATCAGCTCTCCGGACGCGGCGATCATCGAGATCTACAAGAGGTTAAGGCCGGGTGAAAGCCCTACGATCGATACGGCAAGGATCATGTTTGACAACCTCTTCTTTAATCCGCGGCGTTATGACCTTGCCCCCGTGGGCAGGCTGAAATTAAACAAGAAGCTGGATGTGGGTGTGCCGCTTACCCAGAGGACACTCGCCTCGCAGGATATCATAGAGACGATAAGGTATCTGGTGAATCTGAAGTCCAACAAAGGGGAGATCGATGATATTGACCATCTTGGCAACAGGAGGGTGCGCTGCGTGGGAGAACTGCTCGAAAACCAGTTCCGCATCGGCCTGGCAAGGATGGAAAGGACGATCAAGGAGAGGATGAACATCCTGGATCTTGAGGCCACCCTTCCGCATGACCTTATCAATGCCAAGTCAGTGATTGCGGCGGTCAAGGAGTTTTTCGGCAGCAGCCAGCTCTCCCAGTTCATGGATCAGACGAATCCCCTTTCCGAGATCACGCACAAGCGAAGGCTCTCAGCCCTCGGACCGGGTGGTTTGACCCGGGAACGTGCCGGATTTGAAGTGAGGGACGTTCATCCTACCCATTATGGCCGTATCTGTCCTATAGAGACCCCTGAAGGTCCGAACATCGGGTTGATCACCTCGCTGTCTGCCTATGCCAGGGTGAATGAATACGGTTTCATCGAGTCTCCATACCGTAAGGTGGTCAATGGGAAGGTCACAGACGCGATTGATTATCTCTCTGCTATAGACGGGGACAGATATATGATTGCGCAGGCAAGCTCTCCGGTGGATTCCAAAGGCAAATTGACGTCAGAGACGATCTCTGCCCGGTACGGCGGGGATTTTGTAATGGTTTCGTCAGACAAGGTGGAATACATGGATGTCTCGCCCAAGCAGATCGTCAGTGTGGCCACTTCCATGATCCCCTTCCTGGAGAATGATGATGCCAACAGGGCATTGATGGGTTCCAACATGCAGCGTCAGGCCGTTCCCCTGATCAGGACAGAGGCCCCGTTGGTGGGTACCGGGATGGAGAAGATCGTGGCCAGGGATTCAGGGAGAGTCGTGCTGACGAGAAGGCCGGGAGTTGTGGAATATGTGGATGCAGACAGGATCGTTGTCCGCGCCGATGAGGCGAAAAAAACAGGCAAGTCCAAAAAGGAAAAAACGCCGCTGGATGAGATGAGCCTGGATATATATAATCTTGTGAAATTCAAGCGTTCCAACCAGAATACCTGTATCAATCAGAAACCGGTTGTGTCCATCGGGCAGAGGGTTGAGAAAGGGGATGTGCTGGCAGACGGACCGGCAACCGACAGGGGGGAACTGGCCTTAGGCCAGAATGTTCTGGTCGCATTTATGCCGTGGGAAGGGTATAACTTTGAGGATGCGATTATTATCAGTGAACGGGTGGTCAGGGAAGACAGATATACTTCGATCCATATCGAAGAGTTTGAGATTGAGGCGCGGGATACAAAATTGGGAAGAGAGGAGATTACGAGGGATATTCCCAACGTGAGTGAAGAGGCGTTGAAAGATCTCGACGAGAGCGGGATTGTGCGCATAGGGGCAGAGGTCAATCCGGGTGATATCTTAGTTGCAAAGGTTGCCCCGAAGGGGGAGACGCAACTGACACCGGAAGAAAAGCTGCTCCGGGCCATATTCGGGGAAAAAGCAGGGGATGTGAAGGATGTTTCTCTGACCGTGCCACCGGGGATAGAAGGGACGGTGGTGGATGTCAGGATATTCTCAAGAAAGGGTGTGGAAAAGGACGAGCGTTCCAAGAGCATTGAGCATGAAGAGATCTCAAAACTGCACAAGGAGCAGCAGGAAGAGATCAGGATTATTGAAGAGGAGAAGAACAGAAGGCTCAGGAAGTTCCTTGCGGGCAAAATTGCCGGCAGGCCGGTTGTGAGTTCTGTAACTAAAAAGACGCTCGTTCAGAAAAAGAAAGAGCTTACGGAGAGTGTCTTAAGGGAGATCAGGGATGAAGATCTCACCTCGATTGCCTTAGACAATCCTGAAGATATGGAGAGATTTGAGGAGATCTGCAACTATTCACAGCAGCAGACTGACATCTTGCAGGCCCTCTATGAAGATAAGGTAGGAAGGGTTAAAAAGGGGGATGAGCTTCCGCCGGGGGTTGTGAAACTGGTGAAGGTGTATATTGCGATTAAGAGAAAACTGGCCGTGGGAGATAAGATGGCTGGAAGGCATGGGAATAAGGGTGTGTTATCCGTGGTATTGCCGGCTGAAGATATGCCGTATCTTGCGGATGGGACTCCTGTAGATATGATCCTGAACCCGCTGGGGGTGCCCTCAAGGATGAATATCGGCCAGATCCTGGAGACGCATCTGGGTTTGGCGGCAAAGGCACTTGGGATCCATGTGACGACCCCTGTATTCGAGGGTGCGACAGAAGGGGAGATCAAGGACCTGCTTAAAAAGGCCGGTCTTCCCGTATCCGGACAAATGACCTTGTATGACGGACGTACCGGAGAGCCTTTTGACCGGCAGATCACGATAGGGCAGATGTATATGATGAAACTCCACCACCTGGTAGATGACAAGATCCATGCGAGGTCTATCGGCCCCTACTCCCTGGTGACCCAGCAGCCTCTCGGCGGCAAGGCCCAGTTCGGCGGCCAGAGGCTCGGAGAAATGGAAGTTTGGGCATTGGAGGCCTACGGGGCGGCGGCGACACTGCAGGAGTTTCTCACGGTCAAATCTGATGACGTGCCCGGGCGCTCCAAGATGTATGAGTCCGTTGTCAAGGGCGAGAACTTTCTAACCCCGGGGCTGCCGGAGTCTTTCAATGTGTTGATCAAAGAATTACAGAGCCTTGGACTGGATGTGGAATTATTGAAGTCCAAGGAAGAGAGATAAATAAGGGAGGCATGAATGGCAACAGCAGAGGATAGAGATTGGGAGAAGTTGTACAGGCTGTTTGAGAAACCCAAGGAGACGGCCTCATTCGATGCGATCAGGATCCGTATCGCATCCCCTGAGAAGATAAAATCATGGTCACACGGCGAGGTCAAAAAACCTGAGACCATCAATTACCGTTCTTTTAAACCTGAAAGGGACGGGCTGTTCTGTGCCAAGATCTTCGGGCCTACCAAGGACTGGGAGTGTCTCTGCGGGAAATATAAGCGGATGAAGCACCGGGGCGTCGTATGCGATAAATGCGGGGTGGAGGTGATCCAGTCCAAGGTCAGGCGGGAGAGGATGGGGCACATTGAGCTTGCCACTCCGGTGGCCCACATCTGGTTTCTCAAGGGGCTTCCCAGCAGGATAGGCAATCTCCTCGACA
>JACRHF010000055.1 GCA_016217665.1 Nitrospirota bacterium
GCTTATTCAGTTTGCGAGGGAACGGACAGGTAAAAATATGGCGGAGAAGCTGGCATCCGAGATTATCGACGCGGCCAATGGGATAGGCGGCTCCATCAAGAAGAAGGAAGAGACGCACAGAATGGCAGATGCCAACAAGGCCTTTGCACATTACCGGTGGTAAATTAGTTAACGCTGAAAAACGCCCAACTGCGGCGTCAGGACTTCGGATTCTTCGCCTCAACGTACAGGAAGTACGCCTCGGCTTGAATCCTCGTCCTTCCTTGCATTTGGGCATTTTTGAGCGTTAACAGCAGGAGGTTTAGTTAAGTGGCGAGGCAGTACTCCTTAGAGAAGACAAGAAATATAGGCATCATGGCGCATATCGATGCCGGGAAGACCACGTCTACGGAACGTATCCTGTTTTATACCGGGATGTCCCATAAGATAGGGGAGGTGGACGAAGGTACGGCCACGATGGACTGGATGGAGCAGGAAAAAGAGCGCGGCATTACCATTACATCGGCCGCAACAACATCCTTCTGGAAGGATAACCGTATCAATATTATCGATACCCCCGGCCACGTGGATTTTACTATAGAGGTGGAGAGGTCTCTCAGGGTTCTGGATGGGGCTGTGGCCGTATTCGATGCGGGACAGGGTGTGGAGCCCCAGTCTGAAACGGTCTGGAGGCAGGCGGATAAATATCACGTCCCGAGGATCGCCTTTATCAACAAGATGGATAAGGTCGGTGCGGATTTCCTTGAAAGTGTAAAGTCTATGGTGGACAGGCTGGGCGCAAACCCTATTCCGATACAGTTACCCATCGGGGCTGAGAATACATTCAGGGGGCCGGTGGATCTCATTACGATGAAGGCTGTTTATTTCGATGATGAGACCCTCGGAGCGAAATATGTAGTCGATGAGATCCCCTCTGAGCTGCGTGAACTCGCTCAGGAGTATCGGGAAAAGATGATCGAGAAGTTGTCGGATCATGACGACGGGATTATGGAAAAGTATTTGGCCGGGGAGGCGATTTCCGAGGAAGAGATTAAATCGGCCCTGCGGAAGGGGACGATTGCGATGACACTGACTCCTGTCTTGTGCGGGTCGGCCTTTAAGAACAAGGGGGTCCAGTTGCTGCTGGACGCCGTGATTGATTATCTTCCTTCGCCGTTGGATCTGCCTCCTGTAAAGGGTATTAACCCCCGGACAGAGGCAGAGATTGAGAGGCATCCTGATGACAGCGAGCCCTTCTCAGCATTGGCCTTCAAGATCATGACAGACCCTTTTGTGGGGCAGTTGACCTATTTCCGGATCTATTCCGGCACGCTCAACGCCGGTTCCTATGTCTATAATTCCGCAAAGGATACCACCGAGAGGGTCGGCCGGCTTCTGAAGATGCACGCGAATAAGAGGGAGGAGATCAAGGCGGTGTATGCAGGGGAGATTGCCGCTGCGGTAGGCCTCAAGAATACCACGACCGGGGACACCCTGTGTGATAAGGAAAACCCGATCATCCTTGAACGTATAGAGTTTCCTGAGCCTGTAATCGCGATTGCCATAGAGCCCAAGACCAAGGTTGACCAGGAAAAGATGACCCTCTCTCTGCAGAAGTTGGCGCAGGAGGACCCCTCCTTCAGGCTGAAGACGGATGAGGAAACGGGACAGACGATTATATCGGGTATGGGGGAGCTGCATCTGGAGATCATTGTAGACAGGCTTCTCCGGGAGTTTAAAGTAGAGGCCAACGTAGGAAAACCGCAGGTAGCCTACCGGGAGACGATCAAGGGGAGGGTGGAGAGCGAGGGGAAATATATCCGGCAGACAGGCGGGCGCGGACAGTATGGGCATGTCTGGATTGAGCTTGAACCTAAGCCGGCAGGAGAGGGATTTGAGTTTGAGAACGATATTGTGGGCGGGTCTATCCCGCGTGAATATGTCCCGGCGGTAGAGAAGGGGATCCGGGAGGCATTGGACAACGGAGTGTTAGCCGGATATCCGGTGGTTGATGTCAAGGTCAGGCTCTTTGACGGATCCTATCACGATGTGGACTCTTCGGAGATGGCCTTCAAGATAGCGGGTTCGATGGCCTTTAAGGATGGGGCCAGGAGGGCAACCCCGGTGCTGCTGGAGCCTGTCATGACCCTTGAGGTGATTGTCCCGGAAGAGTATATGGGTGAGGTGATCGGGGATATCAACTCCAGGAGAGGCAGGATACAGGGGGTCAGGCCAAGGTCCGGGGCCCAGGTGATTACGGGTGAAGTTCCCTTATCAGAGATGTTCGGTTATGCCACGGATCTCAGGTCTATGACTCAGGGCCGTGCTGTTTTTACGCTTCAGTTTGCGCGATATGAAGAGGTTCCGAGAAGTGTGTCCGAGCAGATCGTGGCAATGGTGAAGGGATGAAGATAGTGAATAGAGAATGGTGTCTTAGATAGAGGAGGGTCTGCTATGGGGAAGGCGAAGTTTGAGAGGAAGAAGCCACATATCAATATTGGGACGATCGGTCATGTGGATCATGGGAAGACGACGTTGACGGCGGCGATTACGATGTTGCTGCACAAGAAGGGATTGGCGGACTATATTCCGTATGATCAGATTGACAAGGCGCCTGAGGAGAAGGAGCGTGGGATTACGATCAGCATTTCGCATGTAGAGTATCAGACGGAGGCGCGTCATTATGCGCATGTGGACTGTCCGGGTCATGCGGACTATGTAAAGAACATGATTACGGGAGCGGCGCAGATGGACGGGGCGATTCTGGTGGTGAGTGCGGCGGACGGGCCGATGCCTCAGACGCGGGAGCATATTTTGTTAGCGCGTCAGGTAGGGGTGCCGTACATTGTGGTCTTTTTGAAC
>JACRHF010000054.1 GCA_016217665.1 Nitrospirota bacterium
AACCCCTGTAGAGGTGCTGGGTTTTTCCGGTGTGCCCCAGGCAGGTGATATCTTTGCCGTTGCGGATGATGAGCATATCGCCAAGTCTATCGCGGCCTCAAGATTACAGAAACAGAGGATCGCGGGTCTTGAAAAGGCAAGAAAGGTTACCCTTGATGAGCTTTACACTCAGATCAAAGACGGGGTGATGCGGGAGCTGAATATCATCATAAAGGCTGATGTGCAGGGTTCTGCTGAGGCTGTGAGCGAGGCCCTGGAGAGGCTGGGCACAGAGGCCGTAAAAGTACGAATTATTCATGGAGGTGTGGGCGCGATTACAGAGACCGATGTGATGCTTGCCTCAGCCTCAAACGCGATCATCATCGGTTTCAATTTAAGGCCTGAACCCAAGGCCGTTGCGCTCGCTGAGAAGGAGAGCGTCGATATTCGCCTTTATAACATCATCTATGATGCCGTGGCCGATATCAAGGCGGCGATGGAAGGGCTGCTTGAGCCAACCCTCAAAGAACAAATCCTGGGGAGGGCGGAGGTAAGGCAGGTCTTTAGTGTGTCCAAGATTGGGACAGTTGCCGGCTCTTATGTGCTGGATGGGACGATCTCCCGTTCCAGTACCGGTGTGCGGCTTATCCGTGATCATGTTGAGATATACAAGGGAAAGATCGGGTCGCTGCGCAGATTCAAGGATGATGTCCGGGAGGTACAGGCCGGCTATGAATGCGGTATCGGCATAGAGAACTTTAATGACATCAAGGCCGGAGATATCATAGAGTCGTTTGTTATTGAGAAGATCGCCGCAAAATTATGACGTTATGGTTGTAGGCATCTGTACTGTAGAGCTGCATATTCCTGATAGTGGTTCTTTGAAGGGGAAAAGACAGGTTATTAAGAGTATCAAAGACAGGATCCGGCAGAATTACAACGTATCGGTTGCTGAGATTGATGGTCTTGACCTGTGGCAGAAGGCAGTCCTCGGGATCGCCTGCGTGGGGAATGAAAAAAGATACATCAATGGTGTTCTGGATAAGATCGTCGGTTTTCTGCAGGATAATCATTTCGTTGAATTATTGAAGTATCATATTGAGTTTCTGTAACAAGACATGCAACACAAGCGTATTGAGAGAATCGGCAACCAGATCCGGAGTGAGATCTCTGATATTATCGCAAGACGGTTGAACGATCCCCGGATCGGTTTTGTCACCGTCACCGCGGTTGAGGTGAGTGAGGACCTGCGGCATGCGAAGGTCTTTGTCAGTATCTATGGGGATGAGAAAGTAAAAATTCAGACCATGAAGGGCCTGAAAAGCGCCGCTGGTCTTATCAGGGGAGAGATCGGTCACAGGGTCCGGATAAAATTCACACCGGAGATAACCTTTATCATGGATACCTCTATGGAAAAGGCCGAGCATGTCATCAGTATTCTGGAAGGACTCGATAAGGGGGAAAAATGAGCATTGAGGCTATTCTGTCTGAAATCAAAAAGAGGGAGAGATTTCTGATAACGACCCATATAAATCCGGAGGGGGATGCTATCGGATCAGCCCTTGCATTGGCCATCGCCCTTTCCTCTATCGGGAAAAAGGTGTCGGTCTGTACGATGGATCCTATCCCGAAGATATTGAGATTTCTTCCCTATAGCGCAATCGTCAGGCAGGTCAAGGGGGTTGATGAGTGGTTTGATGCCGTAATCACCGTAGACTGCGGCGATCTTGAGCGGGTTGGGTTTTTGGTCAAGGATAAGATTCCGGCGGATATCCTGATCAATATAGACCACCATATTACCAATCTGGGTTTCGGGACCCTTAATTTTGTTGCAGAGGCCGTAGCCGCTGCCGAGCTTGTGTATCAGATCATCAGGAAATTAGGGATACCGGTGACGCCGGAGATCGCTACTTGTATCTACACGGCCATCATGACCGAGACAGGGTCTTTCAGATATTCCAATACCACCCACCATGCATTCAGGGTCGCCGAAGAGATGGTGAGCTTTGGGGCCAACCCATGGGTTATCGCTGAGCATGTCTATAACAGGAACAGTAGGGGGAGGATAAAACTCCTCGGGCAGATATTAGCTAATATTGGGATCAGTGATGATGGAAAGATTTCATGGATTATTGTCAGGGAGCAGATGTATAAAGATACCGGAACGGCCAGGGAAGACGTGGAAGATATCATTAATTTCCCCCGTTCTATTGAAGGCGTAGAGGTGGCTGTCCTTTTCCGGGAGTCCGGCCATGACTGGAAGATCAGCCTTCGCTCCAACGGAAAGATAGATGTAGCGACTCTGGCCTCAGAATTTGGCGGCGGCGGCCACAGTATGGCCGCGGGCTGTATGATCAAGGGCAAGTCCCTTGAGGAAGTAATGAGGCAGGTCCTCACCAGGGTTAAAGAGGCGTTGCCTCAATAGGTTGTCTTCATGGATGGGCTTCTGATCATCAATAAACCAAAAGGCTGGACCTCACACGATGTCGTCGCCAAATTGCGTAAGATCCTCTCGATCCAAAAGATAGGCCACACAGGGACCTTAGACCCCGATGCCACAGGGGTCCTCTGCGTCTGCATAGGGAAGGCGACAAGGCTTATCCAGTATACCCCTGAGTCTGAAAAGGAATACAGGGTTATTATGAGGCTGGGACTCACCACAGACACCTTAGATGCCACAGGGAAGGTCATAAAGGAGACGAAGAACTTTTCGGTGACAAGAGAAGTCATAGAAGAAGCGTTTACAAAGTTTACCGGCAGGATCCGTCAGATCCCTCCGATGTATTCCGCAGTAAAGGTGGGGGGCACACCGCTTTACCGGCTTGCGAGACAGGGGAAAGAGATACCGAGGGCCCCCCGTGAGGTGTCTATCAGAGAAATAAGACTTTGGGAATATTCAGGGGATTTAGTCAAGTTTGATGTCCTATGCTCCAGGGGGACCTATGTCAGGACCCTCTGCTCTGATATAGGAGACTATCTTGGTGTGGGCGCCCATATGTACAGTCTTGAAAGGCTCAGGTCAGGAGCGTTTACGATTGAGGATGCCCTAAGTATAGAAGATGTGAAGGGGCTTAACAAGGCAGGGATGCTAAGGACAAAGGTTATCGGAACGGATCAGATGGTGGCATGGATGCCGTCCGTCAGGGTCAAGGCATTGGGGGAGGAAGGGGTCAGACACGGAAGGGGCCTTACGTCTGAGTCCATCAGCGGGATTGAGGGCACCTTTCACAGGGGAGACAAGGTGCGGCTAACCGGCAGCGAGGGGGAGGTACTCTCGATCGGGACAGCGCTTTGCGACAGCCGGGAGGCATTAGACAGGAATAAAGAAAAGGTTTTTAAAATTGAAAAAGTTTTGGTATAATGGTTCAAACTTTTAAAAAGAGGAGAAAGGAAGATGAGTATCGAGAAACAACAAAAACAGAACATTATCAGGGAGTACTCCAGGCATTCGTCTGATACCGGATCCCCGGAGGTCCAGATTGCCATCCTGAGCGGCAGGATAGCCTATCTGGCAGAGCACTTTAAGACCCACATGAAAGATCATCATTCAAGAATGGGACTTTTGAAGATGGTCAACCAGCGGAGAAAGCTCTTGCAATATTTGAAGAGGATAGACGTTGGAAGATATAGTCATGTGATTGCAAGGCTCGGGCTGAGAAAGTAAGAACGCTCTTTGCTCTCCTTTCATTTAATCTTGCTATTTTTTTCACTGCAAACACGAGGGAACTATTATGATACATAGAGTCGAGACAGAAATAGGCGGTAAAAAATTATCCCTGGAAACAGGATGGATGGCTAAACAGGCGGGCGGGGCTGTGGTGGCAAAATATGGGGATACCGTAGTCCTTTCAACCGCGGTTGGCTCTAAGAAGACCCGGGAGGGGGTGGATTTTCTCCCCCTGACCGTTGATTATCAGGAAAAGGCCTATGCCGTAGGGAAGATACCCGGCAGTTTTTTCAGGAGAGAGGGAAGGCCGACAGAGAAGGAAACGCTGACCAGCAGGCTCATCGACAGACCCTTAAGGCCGCTCTTTCCAGACGGCTATTATAATGACACGCAGATCATCTCTTCTGTCCTGTCTGCTGATTACGGTTATTCCTCAGACCTTTTAAGCATTACCGCCTCATCGGCAGCCCTCTATATCTCTCAGATCCCTTTTGAGAACCCGGTAGGTGCGGTCAGGGTGGGATACATTGATGGTCAGTTTGTCATCAATCCCGGGTTTCAGGAACTTGAGAACAGCCAGTTAAACCTTGTCGTTGCAGGGACCCGTGATGCCGTCATGATGGTGGAGGGTGCCGCAAAGATGGTGCCTGAGGATATTGTCTTAGAGGGGATCGGTATTGCCCACAGAGAGATACAGAAACTGATCAACCTGCAGAACGAATTAAAAAACCTGGCAGGGCGCGAGAAGGTGACATTGTCGGTGCAGGCCGTGAGTCCGGACCTTTCTGCCGGTGTAGAGAAGTTGTGTCTTAGCCGGGTGTTAGAGGCCCTGGTCATCCCGAACAAGACGGAACGCCAGATCACGATGGATATCATCCTTGATGAGGTACTCAGAGAGCTGAATCCCGAGGGTGAGGAAGGGGAGAAGAGCAGAGACATCCGCCTGGTCTTTCATGAGATTGAAAAGAGAGAGATGCGCAGGATGATATTGGCCAGGGGGACGAGGGCCGATGGAAGAAAATCGGCAGACATCAGGCCAATCACGTGTGAGGTTGGGATCCTCCCGAGGACCCACGGATCGGCCCTTTTTACCAGAGGTGAGACGCAGAGTCTTGCCGTGGTTACCCTGGGGACTGCAGATGATGAGCAGTTTGTGGAGGCCCTCGAGGGGGAGTCCACCAAGACCTTTATGCTCCATTATAACTTTCCCCCATTCAGCGTCGGTGAGGCCAGGCCGATGCGCGGCCCGGGCAGAAGGGAGATTGGTCATGGAGCCCTTGCTGAACGGGCGATCAAGCCCACGATCCCGGGTCAGGAGGAGTTTCCCTACACCCTCAGGATCGTGTCCGACATCCTGGAATCCAACGGCTCCTCTTCGATGGCCACGGTATGCGGGGCCACGCTGTCCCTGATGGATGCCGGTGTCCCGATAAAGGCGCCTGTGGCCGGTATTGCCATGGGGCTGATCAAGGAGGGAAATGACATCGTCATTCTCTCCGATATCCTGGGTGTTGAGGACCACTTAGGGGATATGGACTTTAAGGTGACAGGGACTGCCGACGGGATCACGGCGATACAGATGGACATCAAGATCGCCGGCATTACGACGGAGATCATGCGTCAGGCGCTGGAGCAGGCCAGGACAGGCAGGCTCTATATCCTCGACCGGATGCTTGAGGCCATTGCTGTTCCACGGGCAAGCCTTTCACAACATGCCCCCCGGATCTTTACCATGAAGGTCAAACCGAACAGGGTAGGGGAGGTCATTGGGCCGGGCGGCAAGATGATCAAGAGCATCATCGAGAAGACCGGCGTCAAGATCGACATCAATGATTCCGGCCTGATCTCTATTGCCTCGCAGGATGAAGAATCTGCCAATAAGGCGATGGAGATGATCGGCAGGATCGTAGAAGAGGTAGAGGTCGGGAAGATCTACCTTGGGAAGGTCAGAAAGGTAGTGGAGTTTGGGGCCTTTGTCGAGATACTCCCCGGCACCGATGGACTTGTCCATATCTCTCAGCTTGCGGATTTCCGGGTGAAAGAGGTATCGGACGTGCTCAAAGAAGGAGACGAAGTCCTTGTCAAGGTCATAGAGGTTGATAAACAGGGGAAGATACGCCTCAGCAGAAAGGATGCCCTGAAGGAGAAGGGGATCAGCGACACTGCAAAGCCCTAACTGACGGCTTCGTAAAAAGTCCATCTGCGGCGTTGCACTGCATCCTTCGTCATTGCGGCGTAACTACAAGTACGCCTCATTCCTCAGGATTTGTGCGCCTTGCATATGGAGCTTTTTACGAAGCCGTCCGCTGTCGAGACTTTTTGCGAGGCTAACATACACCGACGTGAAAGACATTTCCTTTAAAAAGGTCCATCTCGATAATGGGATCCGGGTCGTTGCAGAGCGTATACCCTCTGTAAAGTCCGTATCCCTTGGCATCTGGGTAAACGTAGGCTCGAGAGATGAGTCAGAAAAGGAAGGGGGCATCTCCCATTTTATTGAGCACATGTTCTTTAAAGGCACCCGCCGCCGGAGTGCGCATGACATTGCCCTGGAGATAGACTCCATCGGCGGTGAGCTCAATGCCTTTACCACCCGTGAGACAACGACATTTTATGTGAAGATCCTCGATGAACACCTCTCCAGGGGGATTGACATTATCTCGGATATTTTTCTCCACTCCTCTCTCGCCAAAAAGGAGATCGAAAAGGAAAAACAGGTCATCCTTGAAGAGATCAAGATGGTGGAGGATGACCCTGAAGACTACATCCATGATATGCACTCTTTTATGGTATGGGATAAAAATCCCTTAGCCCGGCCTATCCTTGGGAATACGGATACCGTACAGGATATGAAACGGGAGGCGATGCTCAGGTATATGGAGTGCCACTATCACCCTGACAATATCGTGATATCCGCAGCCGGTAATTTTGACTTTTCTCTTCTAATCGGCCAATTGAATAAAAATCTCGGGAAGTTCAGCCGGGATAAGTTTATCAATGAACGGACCATGCCCACCCTTAAAGGGGGGGTATGGACCCGGAAAAAGGGGATTGAACAGATACATTTCTGTTTAGGGACGATGGGCCTGCCCCAGAGACATGAAAACAGATATGCCTTCTACGCCCTCAATGCGATTATGGGGAGCAGCATGAGCTCCCGTCTTTTCCAGGAGGTCAGGGAGAAGCGAGGACTTGTCTACACGATCTACTCCTATATCTCTTCATTTACAGATGTCGGCCTTTTGAACATCTATGCCGGTACGAGCAAGGAGGCCCTTCCTAAGGTCCTGGAACTGGTAATCAGAGAGATACGAAAGATCAAGAGGGATGGGATCTCGAGGAGGGAGATGAGCCGGGTCAAGAACCAGATGAAGGGGAGTCTGATGCTGGGGCTTGAGAGTACCAGTAACCGCATGAGCCGCCTCGCCAGGGACGAGATGTACCTCAGCCGGTATTTCTCCCCGGAAGAGATCATTGATGAGATAGAAAAGATCACCCCGTCTCAGATCCGGGACCTGACCGATGGCCTGTTTAAGACACCGTATCTCTCCCTTGCCGTCCTCGGCCCTGTGAGCAAAGAGATGATCCCGGAGAAACTCATGCAGGTCTGAGAGTTCGGGTCAGAATGACATTAGTGTCGCGAGCGGCTATTTTGCGAATGCCTCCGATTACAGGGATATGTCCGTTTATCCTTTTCTTTGTTCTCTATTTTTCACTGCCTCCCCTGCTTTATGCCGGGACGTCTCCAAACATCCCTCTGGCTAACTGGGTGTATGAATATTTGGAGAGCCTCGATGCACGCGGCTTTATCAAGAGCGGCATTCTCTCTACACGACCCTTCAGCAGGTTAGAGGGGGCCAGGCTGACAGGCGAGGCATTGAACATCTGGAATAGCCTGCCCCCGGGCAGACAGGAGGGGATGCGGTCCGTATCCCTGATGGTAAAGAGATTAGAGAGGGAGTTTCAGGGGGACCAGATCACTGATGGTTACTTTAAGCCCTTGGATACAGCCTACCTTAAGTATCTCTATAACAATAACATCCCTGACCACCTGAATACAAACCATAATGGAGATATCCTTGATGAGGGGCATAACGTGAGGATAGGCCTCTCATCAGGATTAAAATTATGGGACACGATGTCCTTCTATATTACCCCTGAATTCCGGGGGGGTGAGGGTCATTCGGAATGGGATCTGATCCAGGCGTATGGTATCCTGAGTCTCTACAATGTGGAGGCAGAGATTGGCAGGGAACCGATGTGGTGGGGGCCCGGTCTTCATGGAGCACTGCTCCTCACCAATAATGCAACCCCTTTCGATATGATACGGCTGACCTCGCAGAGCCCCTTTCTCCTCCCCTGGTTTCTCAGCAGACTGGGTCCGCTGAAACCCACCCTCTTTGTGACAGAACTTGAGAAGGAGAGAGATTTTCCCCATGCGAAGTTGCTGGGGATACGCCTGGATTTCAGGCTGCGTCCCTCGTTCAGGTTCGCCCTTTCCAGGACCATCATGTTCGGAGGGGAGGGGAGAGAGAAACTCTCTGTTTGGGACTGGATAAAGGTTTTACTTGCTAACGATAAGTCAGAGCATCCCACAGCAGGGTCAGGGATCGACAACAATAACATCATGTCTGTAGATTTTTCATGGATAGTCACAGGGCTTAACAGGTCCTTACCAGTAAATGGGGCCAAGCTCTACGGTGAGATCGGGGCAGAGGATTCCTCCGGGAATGGATGGCCCAAAGAGAAGGCCTTTCTTGGAGGGATATTGGTTGAAGACCCCTTTCTTCTGAGAGGCACCAACCTCCGGCTCGAATGGGCAACGACCACAAAGAATACGAAACACCACGCATGGTACAGCCATGGGGTATACACCAGCGGTTATACCTATAAGGGGAATATTATCGGACACCACATGGGGGCGGATGCGGATGACTTCTTTGCGAGAGTGGAGCATCTTACAGGGGGTGGGATCAGGATCGGGGTTGAGACCGATGTCGAGAGGAAAGGGGTCCATGCAACATCCACCAGCAACAGGACATGGCTGGCCCTTGATCTCTCTTATCCGCTATCTGAGGCCCTCAATCTCATGCTGGGTTACGGCCTTGAGAATGGCGATTCCTCATCCTCTACGATCTGGACAAGGATGGGATGGGAGCTTTAGTCCGGGCTGGGAGTTCTTGGGAGTTCTAGTTCTGGGGACACCATACTTAATTATGGTATAAGACAACAAGGTAGCTAATAATTAAATATGGTGTCCCCAGAAAGCAGGCCCAATATTGAAAGCATTGGCTGGGGGACAGGGATTCGAACCCCGATAGACAGATCCAGAGCCTGTCGTCCTGCCGTTAGACGATCCCCCACCCATGTTGACAGGAGAGACTTTACAGTAAAACGGCCCTTCTTGTCAAGAAAGGGGTAGCGAGAGGCATTCGCGAAATAGGCCAATCAGCCACTGGTGTCATTCTGACCCTGAACGAAGTGAAGGGGAAGAATCTGATCAATCATGGCGTTATCAGACCCTTCGCTCCGCTCAGGGTGACAATATGGTCTATTTCTCGAATGCCTCGGAAGAGGATTCAGGTTATGATTTGATGGACCAGGGTGGCTGTTAACACGGCAGCCAGGACGACGGCCAGGATAGTCCCACCCAATTCAAGCATATCCAAAAACATGGGATTTTCCTCCTTTTGTTTCTTAGAATACCTTACGGAACGTTAAAATATAATTAAGAATGGGAGATCAGTTCCCCCCCTTTAGAAAAGGGGGTAGGGGGGATTTGATCGAAGAGTTCCAGGTAAACCAGAATATTGATGGGGAAAAGGAAAATGGGTCAGGCCTTCTTATCTCTTACCTGCAAGATCAGGAGGAAGATGGCCACTGCGGCATAGCATATTGCAAACTCTGTGGCGGCCCCTGTCTTGAAGTTATAGGCGATCCCTGCGCCGGTCAATGAATAGGCATGGATGACCCCGAAGTAAGACATGATGGATGCGGTCAGCGCCCAGAGGGATGCCTTCCAGTACACCCGTTCGATCACATAGACAGACATGGCGGCAAGGATCATAGAGGTGAAGATAAAACCCTGACTCAGGGCGATAGTCCCCTGGATCGGCATGATCCCCTGGAACGAGCCGCTGGTGACCGTATTGTAGAGGTTGGTCCCTGCGGCCCTCAGGCCGGATTCCACCATGAGCAATCCCCAAGCCGCAAGGGCAGGGACTATCCCGAGAGCAACGGCTAAGGCATGATGTCTTGGCGTCTCCTGAAAGGCCTGGGCCGCGATGATGATCCCTATCCAGAGGAGTATGCCCACCCCGGCCTCAAGTGGTATGAACCTCAGCACCGCATCCATGGTCCCGGTCAGGCAGATAAAGGCGATAAAGAGACCGTTCAGGATGGAATAACCCGTACGGGCCCCTAACGCCTTCCACCCCGGATGCCCTATGTAGATAGTGGTTGGAAAACAACTCCCAAGAAATGCGGCTAAGATGCTCCCCAGGCCATTGGCAAACAGGGACGGGGCTGTCTCGTATTTGTCCCCGGCCGCCTCTGCACTCTCTAAATTCTGAAGGGACCCGACTACATTAAACAGCCCCATCGGGATAATGACGGCCATGTATTTCCATACATGGGGGTCTCCTACCAGTCCCAGGACAGTCCCAATGACCGGGACCGGGAGGTGTACTGAAACCTCAAGACTCTTGCCCCAGTCAGGGTCGAAATAGCCATTGACCCCTGAGAGCCTGAGCCCCCATGCGATTGCAGTCCCTATCATGACGGCAAACAGCCCCCCAGGGAGACCGCCCGGTAATCTCACATGGGACATATAGTAGAAGAGAATAATCGCCATCGGGATTAGGGCGATCGCAGGCTTTGCAAAGATCTGAAAGGTAAAGTCCATGGATATAAAAGTGATGGCGATCCCGGCGAGTGTGGAGAGGAGGGCTGCCCGCGGGGTGACCCTGCGTATCCAGCCTCCGGCAAATGCGCCTAAGGTCTCTATGATCCCGCTGAAGAGGCAGGCCACAAGCCCTATCTTCCATGCGAAGACCGGGTCCTTGGTCTCCTGGTACACAGGGCCCATGATAAAGAATATGTAGGCAAACAGGCTGACGGTGTTTATCCCGTAGGGGAGCGCCGTGACATCACTCCTCCCCGTACGCATCGCAAGGCGCCGTGCCTGTATAGAGTAGAATATATTGCCGCTGATGATGGATATGGCGGCCCCTGGCAGGACATATCCGAAGATGATCTCATTCGGGATGCCGGCAACCATGCCCGACAGGGGGACGATGATCATCAACTGGATCAGATTGTCTATGGCAAGACCAAAGAAGCCATCGAGGTCTTTTCGTACAAACCAGGGATAAGCGGTCCCTCCACTCATGGATCCTGGCGTCCTTTCTTCTGTCCTGGAAAGACCAGCACAAAATACCCCGCGGCTAACAAGATCGGCAGGATACTCAGGACCTGGCCCATGGAGAGTGGAAACCCCTCAGGTAGGACATGAAGATCCTTCCAGAACTCGATGATAAATCTGCCTGAGAAATAAAGGAGGGCATAGAGAGAGAGGAAAAAGAGGGGCGGGGTCTTTCTGTAATACCTTTTATAGGCCCAAAACAGGACTGCAAAGATGACCATGTTTAAGACCGCCTCATAGAGCTGGACAGGATGCCGCGGGAAGTCCTCTCCCCCCCGTTTAAAGATAACCCCCCACTTGCCGGTCCTGGACGGAATTCCTAAGATCTCGGCGTTAAAAAAGTTTCCGATACGGACAAAGGTGGCTGTAATCGGTATCCCAATGGCGAACGCATCGGCATACTTTGAAAATTTTACCTTGTATTTTCTTGTCCAGATGAGGTAGGCCACGAAGAGCCCGATCCCCGCCCCATGACTGGAGAGACCGCCATGCCATATCTTGATGATCTCACGGGGATTGCTCAGGAAAAATTCAGGTTCATAAAAAAAGACCTCGCCCAGCCGCGCC
>JACRHF010000056.1 GCA_016217665.1 Nitrospirota bacterium
GAGGATGGAGTGTATCCTTGAAGATGTCTTTATCCTCATCTATGAGAAGAAGGTCAGTTCGATGAAGGACCTCCTCCCCATCCTGGAGCAGATTGCGAAGATGGGTAAGCCGCTCCTGATCATCTCTGAAGACGTGGAAGGCGAGGCCTTAGCCACACTGGTCGTCAACAAGCTCAGAGGGACCCTGAACTGCTCCGCGGTAAAGGCCCCCGGGTTCGGGGACCGGAGGAAGTCTATGCTGGAAGATATAGCCACCCTGACAGGCGGACAGGTGATCTCGGAAGACCTTGGTCTTAAGCTGGAGAATGTAAAGATCTCGGACCTTGGCAGGGCCAAACGCATCACAATCGATAAGGATAATACGACCATTGTCGAAGGCGCCGGATCCCATGACAAGATCCAGGGCCGTGTGAAGCAGCTCAAGGCACAGGTCGAGGAGACCACCTCAGACTATGACAGGGAGAAGCTGCAGGAACGCTTAGCCAAACTGGTAGGTGGGGTTGCCGTGATCAATGTGGGCGCCTCTACAGAGACTGAGATGAAGGAAAAGAAGGCCAGGGTTGAAGATGCCCTCCATGCGACCAAGGCTGCGGTTGAAGAGGGGATCGTCCCGGGCGGCGGCGTTGCCTTGCTGAGAACTTTGTCCGCACTCGATAAGCTCAAGATGGACGGGGACCAGCAGATTGGCGTGGAGATCATCAAGAGGGCGATTGAAGAGCCTATCCGGCAGATTTCCAATAACGCCGGGGTGGAAGGCTCTGTCGTGGTCGAGCGGGTGAAGCGTGAGAAGGGGACCTTTGGTTTTGATGCAGGCAAAGAGGATTACGTGGATATGCTCAAGGCCGGGATCATAGATCCCACCAAGGTCACCCGGATTGCCCTTCAGAACGCAGCGAGTGTCGCCTCACTCATGCTGACCACCGAGGTGATGGTAGCAGAATTACCGGAAGAGAAAGAGAAGATGCCCTCTATGCCGCCAGGCGGCGGAATGGGCGGGATGTATTAAGCTTCGTACGTGCCTTTCCAATAAAAAGGCCCTCCCGGAGAGATAACCGGGAGGGCCTTTTTTATTTTCAGATTTTGACCGGGTTAAAACCTATTCCTTGTACACCCCCATTTTGCTGAACTTTTCATAGCGCATGACCGCCAGTTTATCACCCGGGATCCCTTCAATCTCTTTCAAGGCCTTGGCAACCGACTCCTTCAGACTCTGTGTTGCTGCCGCCGGGTTTCTATGGGCCCCTCCGACAGGTTCTTTCACGATCATATCGATCACGTTGAGTTTCTTTAAGTCATGGGCCGTCATCTTCAGGGTGTCTGCCGCATCAGGGGCCTTTGTCCCCTCCCCCCATAGGATCGCCGCACATCCCTCAGGGGATATGACCGAATAGATGGAATGTTCCAGCATCAGGATACGGTCCCCGACGCCAATGGCAAGCGCCCCACCGCTCCCTCCCTCGCCAATGACAGAGACGATAATGGGGACCTCCAGGCGGCACATCTCAAACAGGTTTCTGGCGATAGCCTCGGATTGCCCCCGCTCTTCCGCCCCGATTCCGGGATAGGCCCCCGGCGTATCGATCAACGTCAGGATCGGCCTCTTAAACCTTGTTCCTAATTGCATCAGGCGGAGGGCCTTCCGGTATCCCTCCGGGTTGGGCATGCCAAAGTTTCTGTAGATCTTGTCCTTCGTCCCCCTCCCTTTTTGATGTCCAATGACCACGACCGGCCTGCCTTCGAATCGTCCTATACCTCCGATGATTGAAGGGTCATCGGCAAAGTGTCTGTCCCCGTGCAGCTCCAGAAAATTTTCTATGAGGCTGTCAATATAGTCCAGCGTCGTTGGTCGGCCGGAATGCCTTGCCACCTGGGTCTTCTGCCACGGGGTCAGCTTTGAATAGATGCGGTCGAGGAGGGTTAGAGAACGTTTGGTCAGCTTTTCTATCTCTGCATGGATGCGCGGGTCCTCGGTCTGGACATAGCTGCGGAGCTTCTCTATCCTTTCTTCGATCTCAATGAGTGGTTTTTCAAAATCGAGCAGTTCCTTAGGCATCTTTACATCACGCTAATTAAAAACGACTGTATGTTTACCGAACCGGTCTTCGATAGAGGCCGACAGTTTATCGGAAGGGGTTATCCGGAGGCTGTTGTCTAATGCCACGACATACTCCTTCTGATTCGTAATCAGGTGGAGGAATACAGGACACTTCCCTCTATGTTCCTCCAATATCCCCCTGAGGGTCTTTATATCCTCCGCCGTCAGTCCTAAGGAATGGAGCCTGATGTCCATCTGGGTGTGCAGAGTTTCCGGCGCGGTCAAAAGGTCCTGAATCCTGCCCCCCTTGATCTTACTGCCGGCATCGTTCTTGTTGATGGTGCCGGTGATGATCACAAGCCTGTCTTCTGCCAGGAGTTCAGAGGATGCCTTGTAGAGATCCGGAAATACAATGACCTCGACACTTCCATCCAGATCCTCTATCCGCAGGTATGCCATCTTATCCCCTTTCTTGGTGAGCGCAGGGCGAATATCCGTAATAATACCACAGATCGTCACCTCTTTTCCATCGTCTAAATCTCCCAGGACCTTTGTGGTTATAGCGGTGTGTTTTCTTATCTTCGACTCATATCCGGCAAGGGGATGCCCTGTGATGTAGAAACCGATCGTCTCCTTCTCATTCTTCAGCAAGATGTGCTCGTCCCACTCGGGTATATCCGGAAGGATCCCCAAGGCCGTGTCTTCTCCGGCGGCCCCAAGGGCCTCGAAGATGCTGACCTGCTTCTTCGTTTTCTGATGAGAGGCCCCCATTGCCATGGCCTTATCCAGGACCTCCATAAGCTGAGAGCGGCGCAAGCCCATCGTATCAAAGGCCCCGCTCTTGATCAGAGACTCCAGGGTCCGCTTATTCACCCGTCTCAGATCAACGCGGTTGCAAAAATCAAACAGGGATGTGAATCTCCCCCCCTCTTCCCGGATGGCGATCATAGACTCTATGGCAGATTCGCCGACATTCTTGATCGCGACCAGTCCAAACCGGATGGACTGTCCGGAGACGGTAAAATCCTTGTCGCTTTCATTGATGTCCGGGGGGAGGACATCAATGCCCATCTCCCGGCACTCCCGTATGGAGGCCGTGATCTTATCCATCTTTCCCATATCACAGGTCAGCATGGCGGCCATATACTCGACAGGGTAGTGGGCCTTCAGATAGGCGGTCTGATAACTGATCAGGGCATAGGCCGCGCTATGGGACTTATTGAATCCATATCCTGCGAAATATTCGATAAGGTCAAATAGCTTTTCCGCTTTTTTCTCATTAATTTTATGATGTTTTGCCCCTTCTATAAATTTTTCCTTTAACTTTGCCATGGTCTCGGGGTCCTTCTTGCCCATGGCCCGGCGGAGTATATCGGCCTCTCCCATACTGAATCCGGCAAGGACGTTGGCGATCTTCATCACCTGTTCCTGATAGACAATGACCCCGTGGGTCTCCTTCAAGATGTCCTTTAACTCAGGGATCTCATATTTGACCGGGATCAGCCCCCTGCGGCGCTTGATATAGTCATCCACCATCCCGCTCCCGATGGGGCCTGGTCTGTAGAGGGCAAGGATAGCAATCAGGTCCTCAAACTGGTCAGGTTTTATCTTTACAAGGATCTCCCGCATCCCCATACTTTCCAGCTGGAAGATCCCGGCAGTATTCCCTGACGAGAGGAGTCTGTAGGTCGCCGGGTCATCGAGAGGGATAGAGGCGATATCAAATTTGGGAGAATCGTCTGAGCGGGCCCGACTGTTGATCAGTCGTTCCGTGTGGGCGATCACAGTCAGTGTCTTCAGACCGAGGAAGTCAAACTTGACAAGACCAATCTTCTCAATATGCTCCATCGCAAACTGGGTGACTATCTCGTCGTTAGAGCCAAGGCAGAGAGGGACATGTTCCGTAAGGGGGTCTTTGGATATCACGATTCCGGCGGCATGGGTAGAGGCATGCCTTGTCAGCCCCTCCAGCGAACGGGCATAACCCATCAGGTCCCTGATCCTGGAGTCTGTCTTAATCAACTCCTTTAACTTGGGTTCAGAACTCATGGCATCTTCTAAGGTTACATTGGGCCCCTCCGGCACCAGCTTGGCCACCCGGTCCACCTCTGCATAGGGGATTTCAAGACTGCGCCCCACATCCCGGATGACCCCGCGGGCGGCCATGGTGCCGAAGGTGATAATCTGGGCGACATGATCACTCCCGTACTTTTCAGTGACATACCGGATCACGCGGTCCCTTTTGTCCATGCAGAAGTCTATATCAATATCCGGCATGCTGATTCTATCAGGGTTTAGAAAGCGCTCAAAGAGGAGACCATATTTCAGCGGGTTCAGGTCGGTAATCTTCAAGCAATAGGCGACAAGGCTTCCTGCTGCAGAGCCCCTTCCCGGTCCTACCGGTATGGCGCCGGCCTTTGCATAGTTGATAAAATCCCACACAATCAGGAAGTACCCGGCGTACCCCATGGAGTTGATCACCCGCAACTCCTCTCTCAGGCGGGTCTTGTAGTCCGCTTCAGGGAATCTGGCACCTGAGCCCTGAGAAGACGGGTTCTCTTTCAACCTCTCCTCTAAGCCCATGAAGGCAAGCTCTTCAAGGAAGTCTTCTTTTGTGCGGTTTCCCGGCACATGATATTCCGGGAGATAGAACTTCCCTAATTCAAGCTTTACATTACATCTCTTGGCAATCTCCCTTGTATTGATGATTGCCTCAGGCAGGTCGGCGAATGCCTTGTGCATCTCTTCAGGGGATTTCAGGTAGAACTCATCGGTAGAAAACTTCAGCCTCTCTGCATCAGAGATATGAGCGCCTGTCTGGATGCACAAAAGGATCTCGTGGGCACGGGCATCCTCCCTCTTCAGATAGTGACAGTCCCCTGTGGCAACAACGGGTACATCGAGCCTCTTTGCCAGGGCAATCAGGTCCCTGTTTACCTTGTCCTGATCTGCTATCTTATTGTCCTGTATCTCAAAGAAGAAGTTGTCCTTTCCGAAAATCTCTGTATATTCGCCTGCGGCCCTGAGGGCATCCTCTGTCCTCCCTTCCAAAAGCCTGTAGGGGATCTCACCTTTAAGACATGAGCTAAGGGCGATCAACCCTTCACTATGCTTTGCCAGAAGTTCCTTGTCTATCCGTGGCCTGTAGTAGAACCCCTCCAAATGACCTGCACTGACGAGCTTGATCAGGTTTTTATAACCTGTATTGTTTGAGGCCAGCAGCACTAGGTGAAACGATGCATTTCGAATACCGTGGGCATCCTTCTTATCCAGACGGCTTTTTGGGGCAATGTAGGTCTCACAACCGATGATCGGTTTTATCCCCTTTTTGACTGCCGTCTGATAGAACTCGACAGCGCCGAACATATTTCCGTGATCCGTGACCGCCAGCGCCGGCATTTTGTATCTCTCTGCCGTGTCGACAATCGCCTCCATGGTATTAGCGCCATCCAGGAGGCTGTACTTTGTATGCAGGTGAAGGTGGACAAAATCAGAGTGGTGCATCTCTTCCCTCTTTTGCTATCTATTCTCTATATAGAGTGGTATGACGGCGAGTTAAAAGTATTTATCAACAATCTGTAGTGACTAATATGGAGGATATTGTATATTCTCTGTGGAAAGTTGTCAATTATAATCTATTCAATCTTATTCTGGCTATTTCTTAAGCAGATTCCACCCATACCACCAGTTCACAAAAACCTGGAGCTGATTATTACTTCTGTGGAGTTCCGTGAATCTCTCCCAATAGTATTGAACGCCGATGTTCACAGGACCCTTTTTGAACTCCACCCCTAAGGCAGGGCCAAAGGCATTATAATAGTCGCTATTGTCTGTTCTGAACCTGTAGTGAAGCGCTGCAAAGGTGTCTAATGTATAGTGCTGGATAGTAATCCAATCAACGCCCTGTTTGAGATAGCCCTGGGCCGAGGGGCCGCTGAGGGAATCCCCTGACTCATAGGTCAGTTCTCCCCATGTAGAACCCGAAAGCCCTTCAATCCCCATGGAGACGTCTGGGATCAATGTCCCTATTAATAAGAAGACTACAAAGAACCATCTGCCTTTCTTTTTCATAAAAACCCTCCTTTTGATTATCCTTTAAGAAGTTCAAGAAGATCTGAATTATGTTCCATGAAATGGACCCCTGCCAGGGTGTCTCCCTTAGCCTTTTTAATCCATGCGATGCGCCCTTCTATAGAAAGAGGTCTCTTATTTGAATGATAGATTCTCAGAATGATATCATTTTCCAGGGACAGAACTCCGTAGATTTTCGCTCGAACACCCGTATAGCTGATATCTTTAATCACCCCTTTACTGACTGTCCCATTTCTGACAATCTCACAGGGTATTTCCTTCTTTATCCTGGGATAAAACCTGTGCAACACCTTTTCATGGAGGAATAGCCTTAGTGGAGAGATAACAATGGTCAGAAAAGAGAGATAGACACCTGCAGAGGCCTCTGGCGGAGAAGACCATGTGTCTGGAGAGGAGAACATCATTCTTATTATCGCCTGACGATTTTCTTCGGAGACCTTCATAAAATGTATGCCGACAGCAACCATTTCCCCCTGGCGTACGCTATCATTTCTCATCACCATTCCGGTGAGAGAAACCCGCTCTCCATTATCTCCGTGAAGATCTATTTTCACAAAGAGGGGGATGGTAATCTGAGGCCCGGAGAGCATGATGGATATCCCGCTGTCACTGATATCAGAGGTTATAAAGGGGATCTTTGTATTATCAAAAAGAATGTCTCCCGGGATCATCCTCTTCAACCGCGGAGAGATCCTGACCTCTCTTCTCTCGCTGGCCGTTGAAATGGCGGCGATTAGAAGGATGATATTATAGATCCCCCAGAAGATACTGATCCTGAATGCATCAGGAGAGACCTGCCTGTCAGAGAAAAGGTCGTAGAATCCTGTGCCGATCCCGGTCATAAGAAGGCCTGAAAGTATGATGTGGGGGTATACAAGGTGCAGATTAAATTTTGATGCCGCCTTATGTAAGCCCTTGGGGGTCACATGAAATTTCTTATTTCCGGGATTTAAAAAAGTGGCAAAGGCCGTCGCTGTAATTGAAAAAGACATTGCCGTTTCATAGACATCGGACCAGAAAGGGTTTCTCAGTCGCTTACTCACCCTATGAAACGCAATCAGAGAAGCAATATAATAAGGTAGAAAGTGGGTGAGGAGCTCACCAAGGCCGGTCCGGAGTGGCGCATACCCGAACAACAAGAAGGAGAGGGGGGCAGAGAGATAAATTAACCTTGGAATCCCGTGAAGGAAATAATAGACAGCGCCAAAATATTGTATACGCTGCCAGAAGGTCAGGCCCCGTTTAATCAGGGGATTGTCGAGTAGAAAGACCTGGAGTCCTCCCCGGGTCCATCTCTTCCGTTGTTTGAGGTATCCTTCAAAACTCTCCGGGGCCAGTCCTGCTGCCAGTATGTGGGGTACATAGACAGACTTATAACCCCGTGCATGGAGGACCATGCTGGTATGAAGATCTTCTGTAATGGTAATAGTCTGAATCCCTCCAATCTCTGTTAAGGCCTTTCTCCTGAATAGACCGCTGCTTCCCGCAAAAAAACTGGAATTGTAGTAATCCCTTCCAGGTTCGATCACACGGAAAAAGAGGTCCTGCTCATTTGAGAGTTCTTTTTCGAGGCGCAGGTTTCTCTGGAATGAGTCAGGATTATAAAAATAGTGTGGGGTCTGGACAATCGCCACATCAGGGTCTTTAAAGTAACCTGCCGTTTCAGTAAGAAAGGTTCTTACGGGGATGTGGTCGCAATCAAAGATGGCAATGATCTCACCTGATGAATGTGCCAAACCGTAATTGATATTTCCCGCCTTTGCAAATTCATGTGTTGGGCGGCTAAGGTAGGCACAATTTAAACGTTCTGCCAGGTCTTTCACGTCTTTGCGATTTCCATCATCAAGAATATAGACCTTTTTCTTGTCCTCCGGGTACTCCATCGCCTGACAGCAGACGATGGTCCGATAGAGTACGTCAACAGATTCATTATAGATTGTCACAAACACATCAACTGCCGGGTAGGTTTCTATGATTGGAGGAATACGGTCCGGGCCTTTTCTGACCTGAAGAAAGAAGAAGATGAAGGCCAGAAATCCATATACTTCAGCAGAGTAAACAGTAATGCTTATCCATCTTGCTAAATTGTCTTCGGTATTGAAGGTGGCCGTGATACGCCAATAGAGGTACCATACCCCAATACTGAATGCCAGGAGTGCGGCAAGCCACCAGAATCTTCCGGTATCCTTCTTCCCTTTTGAACTATCGGGTTTCACACAGAGAAAATCGGTATATTTCTTAAAGGGAATGAGCCTCATTGATTCATAATCAAAAGAAGACGATATTGTATTTTAGATAAATTGCTGACAAAAAGATAGACAAACTTTAGTTATGCTATAATAACCCGCCTGGGGAACCTTTATGGGTCTATGGAATTTTTATTTCTTAGCGAAACTCTATCTCTATTTTAAGGGATTTATCCGTTTAGGCTTTGTCTGGAATCTCCTTTTCTGTGTGTTTCTAATCATCCCCATTCCGGAACGAAACAAATTCCATAGATCACTGAGCGTGGCTAAGTATTCCCTGAGTGTGGTATTTGGATTTCTGCTATTGTGGAGCGATTCATGGTTCCCCCCGTTAGGGGAGTCTATAGCCTTCCTCAATCAACAGGGATGGCCCACTAAAGAATATGTTTATCGCTTTCTTCTGGGGGTGTTCAATCCGTGGGAATTGATCGTTTTAACCTTCATCCTGATCTTTTGTATTGCAGCCACGAAGTATATAAGGCTTACCCCCGTCGTCATCATTCTCCTCCTGATAGTGCCTTTAAACGAGATTGGACAACCTCAGGGAGAAGTGGAGAGGTATTTAGCTTCGTTTTATAAGTCGGAGTCAAAAAGGGGCATCCATTTTGAAAATACGAAGACCGGCTCTCCTGATTTTGATATTATCATTCTGCACGTCTGTTCCCTCTCATGGGACGATCTTCATGGAGCGGGCATTGAGAGAGACGATCCTTTTTTCAGACAATTTGATTACTTGTTCACAGATTTTAATTCTGCGACCGCCCATAGTAATCCCGCCGCCATCCGCCTGCTGAGAGCTAACTGCGGCCAGCCAGGCCATGGGGTTCTTTACAGAGAAGCGCCAGCGGAGTGTTATCTCTTTGATGCCCTTCGTATGGAGGGATACGAGACCTATTTCACCTTTAATCATGATGGCACATACGGCCATTTTGCTGAAGAGGTCAGACTCCTGGGACATCTCGACGAACCCATTAAACCGGCAGGCATCCCGATTCAGGCGTACAATTTTGATGGATCCGCCCTGTTTGATGATTACAGTGCGCTTGAACGATGGTGGAAGATGCGGCAGGGATCAAATGCAAACCGGGCGGCTGTCTACTATAATACCATCAGTTTGCATGAGGGGGCCCATTGGGCTGAAGACAAGGATTGGTGGAAAGAAGATAAACGCTTAGAGAATTATAAGGGGTTTGTTCAAAAGCTCTTTGGAGACACCACGAAATTTTTTGATCTTATTGCCTTTTCCGGCCGCAATGCTCTGGTCATCTTTGTCCCGGAGCATGGCATGGCGTTGCGAAGCAGTAGCCTTCAACCTGCCGGCCTGCGGGAAATCCCTCTCCCTCAGATAACGAGGGTCCCTGTGGGAATTAAGCTTATTGGGAATGGATACAACAAGGCTCCGGCTAATCCAGTTGTTGTGACCCAACCCACAAGCTATCTGGCGATTTCATACCTGCTCGCGTCTTTCTTAAATGAAAATCCCTTTGGGCCGGGGGCCTCTTTATCCCACGGGATCACGGAAAATATACCCCCAACGGATTTTGTCTCTGAAAACGAAGCCGCACGGATTCTGAAAAGGGGAGAAGATTACTTCTTGTATGACAAGCAGAAGAAATGGATAAAGCTTTCCAGGTAGGGTTACAAGTTAAAGACCACGGTTTTCAGATCCGTCATCTCTTCAATGGCATACCTGGGACCTTCCCGCCCGATGCCGCTTGATTTTACCCCGCCGTAAGGCATCAGATCGGCCCTGTACATCGAGGTGTCATTCACCATCACCCCGCCGACCTGCACTTCCCTCGCGACTTTAAATGCGGTCGTGATATCTGAAGTGAATATGCCGGCCTGCAGCCCGTATTCTGAGTCATTGACCATCCCGATGGCTTCTTCGATCGTGCTGTATTCCTGGATAGTCACGACAGGGGCAAAGACCTCATGGCACACGACCCTCATCCCGCGGCCCACATGAGTTAAAACCGTGGGACTTACCATATTCCCCTTTCGACTTCCGCCTGTCAGGAGCCTTGCACCTCCTGACAGGGCCTCCTTTATCCACTCCTCAGCCCGTATGGCCGCTTCCTCGGTGATCATGGGCCCCACGTCGGTCTTCTCATCCAGGGGATTCCCCAGCCTGAGTCTCTCAACCGCAGGGATAAAGAGGTCGAGAAAATTCGCCGCGATGTCCCTGTGCAGCAAGACCCTCTGCAGGGAGATGCACACCTGTCCGGCATAGGCAAAGCCGGCACGGACAGAGGCCTGGGCCGCCTTGGGGATATCCGCATCCCGGTGGACGAGGGTCGCTGAGTTTGACCCCAGCTCCAGGATGACACGCCGCAGGCCTATCGCTTCACGAAGGTGTCTGCCCACAGAGGGGCTCCCTGTGAATGTATAGAGGGCGAATCTGGGATCCGTCAGCAACGGCTCGCCCACACTCTTTCCGGGGCCAAACAGGATGTTCAAATGTCCCGGAGGGAGTCCGGTCTTTATCATAACCTCTCCAAGGCGTATTGCAGAGAAGGGGGTCAGGCTGGATGGTTTTAATACCACGGTGTTCCCGGCAGCGATGGCAGGTCCTACCTTGTGTGCGACCAGATTGAGCGGGAAGTTAAAAGGGGAGATGGCACAGACCGCCCCTACAGGGACCCTGATTGTAAAGGCCATCCTGTTCTCTGACCCCCTGGATGCCTCTACAGGAATCCCGTCTCCATGGATCCTTTTTGCCTCTTCTGCAGAGATCAGGAAGGTCTGTGCGGCCCGGCTGACTTCTATCCTCGCATCCCGGATTGGTTTGCCTGCCTCTTCCGCCAGGATGCGGGTAATCTCTTCGCTTTGTGCAGTTAAGAGGTGAGAAGTGTTTGCGAGTATCTCGTATCTTTCATGGGGGGAAAGCCTTGCCTTGCGGAAGGCGGTCTCCGCAGCGGCAGCAGCGGCGCTCACATCCTCAACGCCCGCCTCGGGGATTACTCCGATAAGTCGTCCATCATAAGGGGCCCTGACCTCGATGACGTTCGTCCCTGACGTTCCTGTAACAGAGCCTTTCCACTCGCCATTGATGAGCATTCTGCCGTGCTCTGACATCTGGACCTCCGCCTGAAAAACCTCGATCAGACCTGCCTTTGATCAAATCCGTCTCTGATCAAATCCCCCGTACCCCCTTTTCTAAAGGGGGGAAAGCGAATCTCCCCCTTTTAGAAAGGGGGATTAAGGGGGATTATTTTCATGCCCCTTTGTGAGCCGGCGGCTCATAGATGTTTTCTTCAGAATTGCTTTTATGCCGATCCCTGGGCGGCGGCCTCGATATAGCTGAGGAATTTTGAATACCTCAGATTGTCCAGAGTGGTAAATGCGATCCCGATAACAAACCCGTCATGAAACTCCCTGACCCATACCACCTTTCCCGGTATGATCTCGCTGACCTCTTCATTCCCATTGGTCTGAAGGAAGGAGATCTTGACCATCAGGTTTTCCCCTGCCTCTATCCTCTTCGGAGAATAGATGCCGACGCCGCCTCTGCCGATGCTGCTGATAAAGGCCTCCATCGGTTCTTCTGAACCGGAAAGGTATATCCCGGCCATGGAGGCAATCCCATATCGGGGATGCTTGCGATTTTCCTTCATCTTCATAGGGATAAACTACTCCTTTACAGGGGAGGAGTCAAGAGGGTGTAGATTTTGCCTGTGATGTCGCAGGGATGATGCGATTAGTACAATCCAGGAGAAAAAGCAAAACGTTACGCAGAGGTCCCAGCAAAAAAGAACTACTTCATCGGCGCGAACTTGAAGTTTTTGATAAATGCTTCACCTTCCTCCCGCAGTGTTTCGGTGATCCATCCCTGTATGCTTCTGTCGGAGTAGCCCAGGTTGATAAACCATTTTGGGGAATCGGGGTGCAAACAACTGTAGCTGTGGATTTCCAGTATCGGAATTTCGGTAAGAAGCGCGCCGCGATCCGCTACTTTGAGATTGTGTCGGACACAATATGGAGCCAGAGTCGTGTCGAGTACCTCCTCACCTTCGAGGGTCCAGAACCGGGGGGTGCTTGCTCTTTCATTCTCCCTTTTTACATATATAAGGAAATCATCCGGCGTCTCAAAGTGCGCCTCTTCCGGCAGGCTGGAAATAAACACGTATGTCGAAAATGTATGGTTTTTTGATCCTATCGCTTTTATGAATCCGACTTGGCCCTCTTTTGGAGGAAGCATGAACCAGCCTTCACCCGGTGGAGATTGAACCGAAAATCCAGGGAATTCCAGTCGCCTGGTCGGATCGCTCACAGGCGTAGGCTGTGGGGCGGTCGCTAAACAACCGGAAAGGATGATCAAGGCAGCCGTCAACAGGGGGAGGTTTTTCATCGGCCTCCCCTGAGTGCGGCCTGAAATTCCTCTGTGTGCAAGATATTTTCAAAAACCTGGAGCGCCTGACAGTAGGACCGATTCAGAGCCTCTTCGTGGTTCTGCTTTGTCACGTATGCGGTCCGCACGCTCTCATTGCCCACGATTCGGGCATACCAGAACGGACGATGGTTTTCCGGGTCAATAAATAGAGCCACATCGAACACGACGTAGCCAAGCACCTGGCTGGTCAAACAGGACAAACAGCCCATCCTCGCCTCCCCGAACGCAGCGATGAGATCCACCTCGAGGCGCGGCGACGGAGCTGCAGGCGCTTGGCCCTCAGCATAAAGACCGTGGGCCGTGAGCAGACGCTTCAGATCGGAAGTGATAACAACGACGGGATCGGTGTCCGGGTGGAACGGGAGGGCTATCGGAGGAAGGTAGGTATTAAAATCGAGGGGGTTCATCGGGGAGTCATACTGCCCAGCAACGCGCGCCTGAGGGTTTCTCATATCTTTGACTCCGACAAAAACAAGGGTGGTTCCAGTTGTGACTGCGGGAGAAGGCGGCGTTACACAACCGAAGCGCACCGCATCCGGCTGTCGAAGGACACGCTCTTGGAAGGCGACCTTGGGGCTACACGATGCCAAGCCGAGCATTGCGAGTGCGAGGACCGCAAACGTCAGCTGATATAACCGATTCAGGTTAACTTTCACGTGGCTGCTCAGTGAGGGTACACCACCCGACATTAACTCCCTCACCAATTGCGCCTCCATCCTGAGGATTGATAATTGATAGGGATTTGTTTTTGAAGCAGCAGGCCCAAACATCTCATCGAAGCGCCCGTTGCTATCCAAAAGTACCCTCAGGATCGGTATCTTTTGTCCATCTTGTCAATCAAAAATCCTTCATAGGGATTTCCTTTTTCGAGGACAGAATAGCAGGATAAGATTTATGTGTCAATGTAGAGGGGAGTTAGACCTTGACGAGCATAGGAATGAAGAGCTAAAATGGTTTCGTTGCAGTAGCAATAGGTGGCTGCATTTTTCAGCATAAACCAACAGAAAGGGGGTGGCTGTCATGTGTCAATCATGTGGTTGTTCGCCTTGCAAGGTTTGCGGTAAGGAGATCAAGAACGGTGTCTGTTCAGGATGTAAAAGGAAATCGTCGGAGTGCACCTGCAAGTAGAGGATAATCCAGCGGGTACTCCAGGAAGGGAATGAGGTAAGGGACGGCTCTCAGTGATGCTGCTGTTCACGGTTATGATCAGCATCGTATGAAAGAGCTGCGGCGTGGGGGTCTTTGTATTTGTTGACCTCTATCTGGGTGGCCGTCCATATCCCGCCCGGCCTTACAATCCGCTCTGCATAGACATTCAGGTCTTTATCCTCAGATTGGACATGCACAACGGCGTGGCCGGCATCCTCTTTAAGAAGCCTACAATCTTCAATCCTGACATTGACCCCCTGGGATACGAGGCTTGCATGGGCCACGTCAACAGAGTTGAGACGCCATGTCTGTCCGCCGTTATCCACCGCCTGTTGAATCCGTGTCTCCTCCTCGATGCTGGGGTGGAGCATGACCATACGGGCGTCTGTCTTTTGATGGCCATCCTGATCAGCGACAGCAGTCCCATTTTCTCCGGTTATGCTGTTGCAGGCAGATACGAACAGGAATGCGGCAGACATGAAACAGATGAGATTCTTCATAAGGATATCCCCCATGGGGTGGTTTGGTTGGTAAGTACTCTTTCGGAAATTATATCAGTAGAATCAAGAGATGTCACTAAGAAAAAGGGCGTGCCGGATGCGGCACGCCCTTAACTTTTTTCGAAGGGAAAAGGGGACAGATTTATTTTCTATCGTTGCCGGAAAATAAATCTGTCCCCTTTTCCCTTGTTGTGAGAAACTACTCGCACCAGATGCCGGAAGAGATGCGGATGAGTGTGGTGCGGGACGCGGAGGGTAGGGAGAGCCCTGAGTCTGTGGGGGTGGGTCTGTTAGCCTGGGCTGCTTGACAACCGATTATGATACGTATATGATACGTATCATAATCGGAGGGAGCTACATATGACTAAGCCAGCTTTAAAGAAAGAAAAATGGACACTATCTTTTGACTCGAAATTAAAAAAGGGTGTTATTCATGAGGCAAAAACAAGAGGGATCTATCCGGTTCAATTCCTTGAAGATCTGGTTAGAGAAAAAATAAACCCTTATGGGTATACAGACGTCAAGGACAGTGTGAAACATGTCAGAGAATTGCGCAAAAAAAATGTGGATAAGACAGAGGAGGCGTTCATAGAGGAAATACTTCAGTGGATAAAGAAGATGCCCTTATTGCGGCAACGGCCCTTGTGAAGAAACTTCCTCTCATGACAAGAAATTATCGGCATTACAGGAAGATCAAAGGGTTGCTATTGGTGAAGGGCCGTAAAGTGTAGCCATGTCCTTTTACAAAGAAAAAAGGGCGTGCCCGGATGCTGCACGCCCTTAACTTTTTTGGTAGCGGGGGCCGGATTTGAACCGACGACCTTCGGGTTATGAGCCCGACGAGCTACCAGACTGCTCCACCCCGCAGTATAAACTGCAACCTTCTTTGCAACGGACCCATTATATCTATTTTAAAAGATGGAAGTCAAGGTCTAAAAAGTCAATTGCCCAACATCAATTGCCCAACTTGTTGACGCTCTGTTATCCTTTGTGCTAATATGTACACACTTTTAGTATGCCTTGACCAGGCCAATTATGATGAAGATGATAGGCGCAGAGATACTCATAGAGTCTTTAAAAAAAGAAGGGGTGGATACCCTCTTCGGCATCCCCGGCGGGGTGGTGTTGCAGATATTCGATGCCCTGTACAACGAGAAAGGGCTTCGTTTTATCCTCACGCGGCACGAACAGGGGGCGGCCCACGCGGCGGATGGTTATGCGCGGGCCACAGGAAGGCCGGGTGTTGCCCTGGTCACATCAGGTCCGGGGGCTACGAATACGGTCACCGGGATCGCCAATGCCCACATGGATTCTATTCCCCTCGTAGTGATTACAGGCCAGGTGGCCACAAGGATGATCGGAAACGATGCCTTCCAGGAGGCGGACATTGTCGGCATCACGAGGCCGTGCACCAAGTACAACTTCTTAGTCAAGGATGTCAACGACCTCGCCATGACGATCAAAGAGGCATTCTACATTGCGAGGACCGGCCGGCCCGGACCTGTTCTCATTGATATCCCCAAGGATGTCTCAGGGGCCAGGACCGATTTTGCGTATCCTGAAAAGGTCTCCCTCAGGAGTTACAATCCCACATACTATGGGAATAAGTGGCAGATCAAACAGGCGGCACAGGCCATAGCGCGGGCAAAGAGGCCTGTAATCTATGCCGGAGGCGGCGTGATCCTCTCCAATGCCTCCGGGGAGCTGAAGGAGCTGGCAGAGTTCAACCGGATCCCGGTTACCCTGACATTGATGGGGCTGGGAGGATTTCCAGGGACCCATCCGCTCTTTTTAGGGATGTTAGGGATGCACGGCACATACACCGCCAACATGACGGTACACCACTCGGATCTTGTGATTGCGATCGGGTCGAGGTTTGATGACAGGGTGACTGGCAAGGTGACGGAGTTTGCGCCTAAGGCCGGTTTTATCCATATTGATATTGACCCCACCAATATCCGGAAGAATATCCATGTGGATATTCCTATTGTCGGATATGTCTGGAATGTGCTCTTTGAGTTGAATAAAGATCTGAAGGCCTCTCAGGAGGATAGGGATCAATGGATCCGGGAGAGAGGGCCCTGGTATGAGCAGATTAAGGAATGGGAGAAGGAGCACCCGTTAGCCTATAAAAAGAACAGCAAGGGCATCAAACCCCAGTATGTGATTGAAAAGCTCTATGAGCTTACCGGAGGGGATGCCATTGTAGCGACCGATGTGGGTCAGCACCAGATGTGGGTGGCACAATATTTCAAGTTTGATAAACCGCGGACCATCCTCTCCTCAGGCGGCCTCGGGACCATGGGATTCGGTTTCCCTGCGGCCATCGGGGCGCAGGTGGCCTGTCCTGATAAGCTTGTATTCAATGTGGCCGGCGACGGGAGTTTCCAGATGAATGTCCAGGAGCTTGCCACCGCGGTCATCAACCATCTCCCGGTCAAGGTCGCGGTCATCAACAATGGATACCTCGGGATGGTCAGGCAGTGGCAGGAGCTCTTCTTTAACCGCCATTATTCAGGGAGCGTCCTGGACGGGACACCGGATTATGTCAAGCTTGCTGAGGCCTATGGGGCCGTCGGGATGAGGGCCAAATCTCCATCAGAGGTGGAGGGGGTTATCAAGGAGGCCATCCGTGTGAAGAGGCCGGTGGTGATGGATTTTGTCGTAGACCCTGAGGAAAATGTGTTTCCAATGGTCCCGGCAGGCGGTGCAAATTCGGAGATGGTATTCGGAGAGGTTTCTAAGGAAGAAAAGGAGAAGGTTGGGGGGAAGAAGAAAGAGAAGAAGGGTTCCGTCCTTCCTGCTTAGGGTGTTACTAAGAAAGTCATAAGTATCATGACATTCCGTCATTCCCGCGGAAGCGGGAGTCCAGATGAAGCGTGACTCCATGGAAAGACTGGATTCCCGTTTACACGGGAATGACGAATAAGAGGGGTACAGCTTATATGCAGCATATCATCAGCATACTGGTAGAGAACAAGTTTGGCGTGTTATCGAGGGTCTCAGGGCTCTTCAGCGGCAGGGGATTCAATATCGAGAATATCTCCGTTGGAACGACACTGGATCCATCGGTGTCTCAGATGACCGTTATCACCCAGGGGGATGACCGGATCATTGAACAGATCATCAAACAGTTGAATAAACTCATCGATGTCATTAAAGTGGTGGACCTCTCAGAGAAGGATTATATTGTCAGGGAGACGGCGTTGATCAAGATCCACACCAGCAGGTCAGAGGACCGGAGTGAGGCCCTGAGGATTACAGAGATATTCCGGGCAAGGGTGGTCGATTCCACACCTACGACGTATACCATCGAGATCACCGGTGACGAGAATAAGATAGAGGCGATCATTAACCTCCTGCGTCCCCTCGGGATCAAGGAGATCGTCAGGACAGGCAAGATTGCCATTGCGCGGGAGGAGATGAAGGCGGCGGCGATTCAGGAGGGGAAACGGATACGGGCCTGAGATGGTCCTCAGATGGGAAAAAGATAACAAGGAGGAGAGGATGAATATCTACTACGACAAAGATGCCGACCTGAAGCATATTAAAGACAGGAAGGTTGCCATTATCGGATATGGGAGCCAGGGACATGCCCATGCGAATAACCTCAAGGAGACAGGGGCCGATGTCCTCATCGGTCTCAGAGATGGGAGATCGTGGCGGAAGGCAGAGGGGGCCGGGTTTAAGGTCCTCCACGTCGCTGATGCCGTAAAGCTCGCTGATGTGGTGATGATCCTGGTGCCGGATGAACTCCAGGGGGACCTGTACCGGGAAGAGATCGGCCCGAATCTGAAGAAGGGGTCCTATCTGGCATTTGCCCATGGGTTTAACATCCACTTCGGACAGATCATGCCGGAGGCCTCGATCAATGTGTTCATGGCCGCCCCAAAGGGGCCGGGACACCTGGTACGGCATGAGTACACCCAGGGGAGTGGTGTGCCGACCCTTATTGCGATCCATCAGGACCCGTCTAAGAACACCAAGGATGTTGCCTTAGCCTATGCCGCGGCCATCGGGGGCGGAAGGGCCGGGATCATAGAGACGACCTTCAGGGAAGAGACCGAGACAGACCTCTTCGGAGAACAGGCTGTCCTGTGCGGCGGAGCGACGGCCCTCATCCAGGCTGGTTATGAGACCCTGACGGAGGCCGGCTATTCCCCTGAGATGGCCTATTTTGAATGCCTGCACGAGCTGAAGCTCATTGTGGACCTCATCTATCAGGGGGGCATCTCCAACATGCGCTATTCGATCAGCAATACGGCCCAGTACGGGGATCTGACCCGTGGACCGAGGATCATCAATGAAGAGGCTAAGAAAGAGATGAGGCGGATACTGGATGAGATCCGGAGCGGTCAGTTTGCGAAGGAGTGGATCCTGGAAAATAAGGCCCACCGCCCTGTCTTCAACGCCCTGACAAAGAGAGGGGAAGAGCATCCGATCGAGCAGGTCGGTACGAGACTCCGTGCCATGATGCCCTGGCTCTCTAAGGACAAGTTAGTGGACAGGGATAAGAATTGAGGTGGGTGCGGGGGGCTAAAGAGGGCCATGGATAGGAACCGGCTTCCTATCGCCGCCGAAGGGATTCCTTTTGTAGCCGGGGCAGGGGCTGTTTTCCTCCTCGTCTATTTAGTGGGTTGGATGATGCCAGCGCTTTTTTTTATGGCGCTCACCCTTTTTGTCGTATGGTTTTTCCGGAACCCTGAGCGTAATATACCATCAGGAAAGGATCTGATCGTCTCTCCTGCTGACGGAAGGATTATCGCCGTCAACAATGAGATGGAGCCCAGAATCCTCAGGAAGAGGCTGATCAGGATCAGCATATTCATGAACCTGTTCAATGTGCATGTCAACAGGATCCCCTGTTCAGGAAGAGTCTTAGAGATCTCCTACAATCCCGGGAGGTTTCTCTTTGCCAACAGAGATAAGGCCTCCTTAGAGAATGAACAGAATGCCGTAGTCCTTGAGACGACGGGTGGAGATCAGATACTCTTTGTGCAGATCGCGGGTCTGATCGCCAGAAGGATCGTATGCCGGCTTCAGAAGGGGGAACGGGTGGAGAGAGGAGAGAGGTTTGGATTGATCCGGTTCGGTTCCAGGGTGGATGTCTATTTACCTGCAGATGCGGCTGTTAAGGTGTCTGTGGGCCAAAAGGTAAAGGGGGGCGAGAGTATCCTCGCGTCAATTAATGAAAACAGGCAATCAATGAAAACAGGCAATCAATGAAAACAGGTCCTGACAAAAAAATAGGTATCTTTATCATCCCGAGTCTGCTGACGACGGTCAATCTCTTCTGCGGATTCTATTCCATTATTGCCGTGCTGAAATCAGACTACACTACGGCCGCAGTGGCCATACTCATTGCTATGCTTTTTGATGTCTTTGACGGCAAGATCGCACGGCTGACAAACTCCACAAGCCGTTTCGGGGTGGAGTATGACTCGCTTTCAGATCTGGCATCCTTTGGGATTGCCCCGGGGCTCCTCATCTATACATGGGGATTAAATGCTTACGGGAAGATCGGATGGCTGGCGGTCTTTCTGTATGTCGCATGCGGGGCGATGAGGCTGGCGAGGTTTAATACCCAGACATCCGGCGCCGGGGGGGCAGTGAGGTATTTTACTGGTCTGCCTATTCCCGCGGCCGCAGGACTCATTGCCACAACGGTCATATTTGATCACCACATCCTGCAGATGGGGAAAGAGGTCAGGCCGGTGGTCATCCTCCTGATGACCTATATCCTGGCCTATCTCATGGTAAGCTCGATCCCCTACAGGAGCTTCAAGGAGGCGCATATGGCGGAGAAGAGGCCGCTCTCCTCCCTGATCGCGGTGGTCCTTATCCTGATCGTTATTGTGGCGGAGCCCCGGATCATGCTGTTCGTCTTATTTGCGCTGTATGCCTCTTCAGGGATCCTGGGGAGGTTTTTTTCGCCGCTCCTCCTGGCGCTACGCAGGAGGTCAGGCATAAGGAAGACAGATGTCGCGAAGGATAAAAATATTTGATACGACCCTGAGGGATGGAGAGCAGTGCCCCGGGGCCAGTATGAACAAAGAGGAAAAAGTTACGGTCGCACGCCAATTAGCCAAACTCAATGTGGACATCATCGAAGCCGGATTTCCCATCGCCTCGGAGGATGATTTTGAGGGGGTCAGGCTGATTGCCGCAGAGGTCAGGGGGCCTGTGATCGCCGGTCTTGCCAGGGCAAGAAAAGAAGACATCGAGCGGGCCGCCGGGGCCTTAAAGGATGCAGAGAGGGCGAGGATACACACCTTTATCGCGACCTCTGAGATCCATATGCAGAGGAAGCTGAAGATGAGC
>JACRHF010000059.1 GCA_016217665.1 Nitrospirota bacterium
CAAGTGGTTGGTTTCATCAAAGGCAAGAGTGCCATTCATATTGCAAGAACCTATGGTGGACAGAGGAAGAATTTTACGGGTCAGAATTTCTGGGCACGAGGGTACTATGTGTCCACGGTAGGCAAAGATGAGAAGAACGTTCGTGAATACATCAGGAAGCAGGAAGAGGAAGATCGAAGACTTGATCAGCTTAGGATGTTTGAATAGTGTTGCCACCTTTGAGGTGGCGCAAGGTTTACAACCGCTTTGAGCGGTTCACATTTTTCATGCCTCCGGCTTTGCCGGAGGTAGCTGACTATAGCAGGGTTCAATGGAGACAAGATAGGGATTTTAGTCGATAGCGTATCCGAGGTCTTACGGGTATCTATTAACAGCCTTGAGAAGCCTCCCTCCATTATTCAGAGGGTCAGTGCTGAATATATATGCGGTATTATCCGGAACAATGACCACCTTATCGTTGTTCTGGACTTCCTGCATTTATTTAAAGACTACAGCCCATCACAGACACGGGAGAACCACACTCAGAGAATTCGGGTTTGAATAATGATGGGAGGAGTTTATGGAAGAATCTATGCCTCAGGATGAGATGCAGGAACTGATCAAGGAGTTTATTGCCGAGACAGAAGAGATTTTAGAAGGCCTGGATCAATGTTTTATTAAGCTGGAGGCCGCGCCAGGGGATCTCGTATTAATTAACGAGATATTCAGGGCAGTGCACAGCATCAAAGGCTCGGCCGGCTTTCTTGGATTTAATAGACTCGTTGAGGTGGCCCATCAGGCTGAGAATATATTAAACAAGCTCCGCCAGAAGGAGATGCAGGCGACTCCGGAGGCCATTGATATTATCCTTGAGTCGGTTGATGTGCTCAAGCGTCTGATTAAAGAGGTAAAAGAAGGGTCCGGGGAATTAATAGATATTGCCCCGATAAAAGGAAAACTGTCACTATTATTGGAATACGCCGGCTCGTTGGAAGAAATTAGTAGCGATAAACCCCAGGCCCCTGTTCCTGCTTCTGAGACAGAAGAGACGGTGAGCAGGGCAGCAGAACAGGAGAAAGACCAGATCTTGCGGATCGATACAAACCGCCTGGATCAGGTCATGGACCTTGTCGGGGAATTGGTCCTGAGTAGAAACAGGCTGATAAAGATTCTCTCTGCGGTAGAAGCGTCATATGATGGAGATGAAAAGATAAAATCCCTCTTTGAGACGGCATCGAATCTGAATCTCATTACCACAGATCTGCAATTAGCGGTTATGAAGATGCGCATGGTTCCTATAAGAAAGGTGTTCAACAAGTTTCCGAGAATGGTCCGGGACATCGCCAGAAAGGCGAATAAGAAAATAGATCTTCAGATATCCGGTGAGTCTACAGAGATTGACAAGTCGGTTATCGAGGAGATCGGAGACCCTCTTGTCCACATCATCAGAAATTCTATAGACCATGGCATAGAGTTACCTGCAGACAGGCTGAAAAATGACAAACCGGAATACGGGACGATAACATTAAGGGCTTTTCAGGAGGGAAACTCTATCGTGATACAGGTGGAAGATGATGGGAGGGGCATAGATCCTGTGGCCGTTGAGAAAAAGGCGCGTGAAAAGGGCCTGATAAAATCTACGGATGTCAGGCTGACCCCCAAGGAAGTTATAAACTTCATATTTGAACCTGGCTTTAGTACGGCAGCGAATATTTCGGATATCTCCGGCAGAGGGGTCGGGATGGATGTCGTCAAGACAAATATAGGCCGTATCCATGGCATTATAGATGTCAATTCTGAAGTGGGAAAAGGAACCCGGATAACCTTTAAGATCCCCTTGACACTGGCTATCATTCAAGTCCTCATGGTAAAGGTTAATGGTGAGATCTATGCCTTGCCCCTCTCCTCCATATTGGAGACTGTGAGGATCTCACGGGACTGCATAAGGTCCATTGATGGTCAGGAGATACTGACGGTCAGGGACAGCCTGATTCCTCTGATCAGATTAGGGGATGTGTTAAATATAAAGGCAGATCATCCAGCCAGGGAATGGGTATATGTAGTCCTTGTGGCCGCCGCAGAAAAGCGGTTAGGTATTATCGTTGATGAATTATGCCATCAGGAAGAGGTCGTCATCAAGTCTGTGGGGACATATTTCTCCGGCATTAAAGAGATTTCCGGCGCTACAATTACCGGAGACGGCAGGGTGGGTCTTATATTAGATGCCGGTGCTCTGATTTCTCAGCACAAAGAGCTGACCGGGGTTTTATAAGGAGGATGGGGTATGCTCAGTCCAATAAAGGTCCTGGTTGTGGACGATTCTGCTTTTATGCGAAAGACTCTTACGGGTTTGTTAAACTCCGAGCCGGGTATCCATGTTGTTGGAGAGGGGGTAGACGGCGAAGATGCCGTACAAAAAGTAAAGACTCTGCTGCCGGATATAGTCACCATGGATATAGAAATGCCGCGTATGAATGGGTTGGAAGCCCTTAAGATCATTATGAGGGAAAGACCAGTACCGGTAATCATGGTCAGTTCCCTGACCGAGAGCGGTGCGCGGGAGACTATGATGGCGCTGGAATACGGGGCCATAGACTATATCCCCAAGAATCTGTCCAGCGACATAACAAATATAGTCCATATAAAGAATGATCTGATCGAGAAGGTCAAAATTTTCGGCAGAAAAAGATTTGATGTCAAGAGGATGGTCAAGGGTGTCAGAACTGTGCCGCCATTAGACTATTGCCTGCCGGTGGGAAAAAATGAGATAAATGTCGTTATCATCGGTGTCTCTACAGGAGGTCCCAAGGCCTTGCAGGATATCATCCCGAGACTACCCAAGAATTTTCCATGTGGAGTCCTTATCGTCCAGCACATGTTGCCGGTGTTTACATCCTCTTTTGCAGAAAGAATGAAAGAGTTGAGTCCTATGGAGGTTAGAGAGGCTAAAGATGGAGATGTTATTATACCAGGACTTGTGCTGGTCGCACCGGGTGGTTTCCATCTCAGAGTGCGTAAATGGCCTAATGGTGAGCACCACATAAAGCTGTCCAAAGAGCCGCCCCTGGTACACATGCCTTCTGTGGATATTGCCATGGAATCTGTGGCACAGGCGTTTTCTGAACACGCCCTTGGCGTGATCATGACAGGCATGGGACAGGATGGTAAGGAGGGCATGAAGGCTATAAAAAGGGTAAAGGGCAAAACCATTGCCCAGGATGAGGCATCCTCTGCTATATTCGGGATGCCAAAGGCCGCCATTGAAAGTGGTTGTATTGATAAGATAGTCGCTCTTGAAAAGATGGCCGAGGAAATCATCGGCATGCTTTAAGGATAACATTTTAACAATGGACTGGGGTGATTAAGGGGACATGAAGACAGGAAGTCTTATGGAAAATAGTCTGCAGGTAGTTACATTTAGAGTAGGGAATGAAGATTATGGGCTCCATATCATGAGGGTTCAGGAGATTATCAGAGTGATAGAGGCGGTAAAGGTTCCAAAGGCGCCCGCCTATGTCGAAGGGGTGATCAATCTGCGAGGCAAGATTATTCCCATAATAGATCTACGGAAAAGGATGATGAAGGCGATCACATGTTACTCTGATGCATCACGAATCATTGTAGTGGATACAGGCGGCCGATTGGCCGGGCTCGTGGTGGATACTGTTATTGATGTTATTATGTTGAGTGGTGACGATGTTGGCCCCTGTCCTTCCCTAGATGACTCCAAGAGGTCTGATTATATAATGGGCGTAGGTAGACAAGGTGACAGATTGATAACAGTCTTAAGTCTGGAGAGTCTGCTCAACTTCGTCTGATATGAATAAATAAAAGGGGGGAAGAAGATGTTTAACTTTATTAATTGCCTGAAGATAAAGCACAAGATACTTCTTAGCTTTTGCCTGCTATCCTGCTTATTTATAGGAGTTGCAATATTCTCTTTTATGGCCAGCAGAAATATTCAGCAACAATCGTATGTCTTAAAGAATAACACTTATGGAATGTTGTGGCATTCGCAGACCCTGATGGCTGACTTTAAATATACAGGGGAGCAGTTCTCCAATGCGGGCGCCTTCTCAGATATAAATAAACTCTCTAAGGCAAAGGAGACCTCTGAGCATTTTATATTCATATTAGGTGAACTAAAGAGATTGGAGGCAAAGGACCCGGCAAGCCTGAAAGAATTAGATGCCATTGATAAATCTTTCAGGGAATTCTCCGGCAATGGTCTTTTGATAGCTGAGGCCCTGATAAACCGGCAGGATCCCCTATCCATCAGCGACCCGGTGAAGAAATTTGCAGAAAACACCTCCGCGCTTAAAGAAGAACTTGGTACCTATTCAAAGGCCAAAGAAGAGGTATTTAAGGAGGGCATTGAAGGAATAGAGAATACATCCGGCAGGAATAGCCTGGTAGTTACCTTTTTAGCCGTAGCCATGGTTATGATCAGTATGCTTATGGCCTTTTTTATTACCAATATAGTTTCTAAGCCCCTCAAACAACTCACAATGGCCTTTCAGGATATAGCGGAAGGGGAAGGAGATCTGAGACGGAGACTGGATGCGAACCGTAAAGATGAGATTGGCGAAGTCTCTAAAGGGTTTAATATCTTTGTAGACAGACTGGCAGCCGTCCTCAGCAAGGTGGTGGAGATGACTCAGCGCGTTGGATTTTCGGCGATGCAGTTGTCTGCTACTGCTGAGCAGATCTCTAAAGGCACACAAAATCAGAATATGCGGGTGACACAGGTGGCCTCTGCAATCGAGGAGATGGGAGCTACGGTTGTGGAGGTTGCCAAGAATGCAGGCCAGGCTGTAGAATTTGCCAAGAAGGCATCAGAAATGGCTATTAAAGGCGGAAATATTGTGGATAGGACTGTGAAGGGCATGCGAGATATTGCCAAATCTGTCGAGGAATCTGCAGGAACCATAGAAGAACTTGGAAAAAGTTCTGATCGGATTGGTGAGATTATTACGGTTATTAATGATATAGCAGATCAGACAAATCTGTTGGCATTGAATGCGGCGATAGAAGCCGCAAGGGCGGGTGAACATGGTAAAGGGTTTGCTGTGGTTGCAGACGAGGTGCGAAAGCTTGCGGAGAGGACGACAAAGGCCACAAAGGAGATCAAGGAGAAGATAGAACTCATCCAGGAGAGGACGGCGGGAGCGGTAGAGGCAATGAACAGCGGCAGGAAAGATGTAGAGACAGGGGTGGGATTTGCATCTGAGGCAGGCGAAAGCCTGAAGGCCATCGTTGACATGGTGAAAAGTGTATCTGATATGATCCAGCAGATTGCTGCTGCCCAGGAACAACAATCTGCCGGGGCGAGAGAGGTATCTGCCAATATGGAAAATATAGCGACGGTAACCAAAGAGGCATCCGCAAGTGTGATGGAGACCAGCAACGCCGCAAGCGAGCTATCCAAAATTGCCTCAGAGCTTCAAACCCTGACGGGACAGTTTAAATTGTAATGACAAGATTGACAAATATATCAACATCAAACCGCCCCCTTGTTTGCCGGTTCATTTTGGGATAGAATCTATTTATCCCGTCAGATAAAAACAGTTAAGAGGTCCTGAATTGAACCTGGATATGGAACTCCAGAGATTTCACAGTGATGTGATGCAGAGCCTTTCTGCATTCCAGCGGATTGTAACTACCGTCCATAAAAAAACAGGAGTGAAGATCATTTGCGAGGAGGCAGTCAAGATACTCTCAGATGAACTTGGATTAGACCATTGTTCCATCATGTTGTTGGATGAGAGTGGTGATTATGTCGTCAATCAGGCGGGGATGTCTGCGGGAGATGTATCCAAAGGGGAGGCCTTTCTGGACCGTGCCTTTAAGGTGGGAGAGGGGGTGGCGGGAATGGTGGCCAAAACCAACACCCCGATTCTGATACCGGATGCGGACAAGGATGGAAGGTTTTTAAAGGTTGAATCTGCTGTGGATATCGGATCTCTCTTATGTCTTCCTGTCTGTACCGGGGATAAAGTCATGGGTGTCCTCAACCTCTCCCATAAGAGGCGTAACTTCTTCAGCAAGCATCATGAGAAGGTCTTTTCGATCCTCTCCGCGACGATAGGCCATCTCATTACTTTTGTCCGCCTTCAGAAAGACCTTGAGTCACTCAACAGGGACCTTCAACTCACGGTCATGGAGAGGACAAGGGAGATCGAAGAGTCCAACGAGTATCTCAAGAATATTTTCGATAACGCCAGCGATATCATCTTTACGATCGACAACGAGGGACGGTTTACCTTTCTCAACAAGAGGGTAGAGGACCTGGGATATACAAAAGATGAGCTGGTGGGGCAGTCCTTTGATTGTCTGCTGATCAGTGAAGAGGGGATACGTGCCTTTGTCAATGTCCTGAAGCAGGGGGACAAAAAGACAGTGGAGATAGAACTGAAGGGAAAGGACGACCGGGTATGGCAGACCCTGTGCAGTTTCACACCCCTCAAAAGCAGCAGCGAAGGGATTACAGGGCTTCTCGGTATTGCAAAAGACATTACCGAGCGTAAGATGTTAGAGAGAAAACTCCTCCAGACAGAGAAACTCGCCTCTTTGGGGACATTTGTCTCCGGCATCGCCCATGAGCTCAACAACAGGCTCCAACCGGTCCTGGTCTATTCTGAGATCCTTCTCGATGCATCCATCAGAGAGAATGAACTAAAACTGATTGACACCATCAACCGTTCGGCTATGGGTGCAAAGCATATCGTTGAATCCTTGTTACGGTTTTCCAGACAGGAGAAGCCCCATAAGAGTCTCGTCAATTTAAACAATGTGTTGAACAGTGTCGTCCATATCCTCTCCTACAGGATGTCGTCAAGTTCGATCTCCCTGAAGATGGAACTTGACAAGGCCCTGCCGATGACCTTTGCCGATGAGAAGCAGATCGAACAGGTCTTTTTAAATATCATCAATAATGCCTGTGATGCCTTTGGGGAGAAGGGCGGGGAAGGAAATGACATCATGATCCGGTCGCATTTTACGGATCTGGATATCTTCTTTGAGATCAGCAATAACGGTCCTGAGATCCCGAAAGATAAGCTTGGAAAGATATTCGATCCCTTCTATACGAGTAAAGAAGTCGGAAAAGGGACCGGACTGGGGTTGAGTCTCTGTTATGGTATTGTGCAGGAACATGGAGGGGATATCAGTGTGAGCAGTGAAGAGGGGAGGACGACATTTACCATAAGGATCCCTGTGACGTCTACGAAGGAGTATACTTCGCATACCCATTCCGTCCCTAAGGAGACAGATAAGGCCGGGGGTGAGAAGGGAGGGGCTAAAAAGGATGAAAAGAGGATACTCATTGTAGATGATGAAGAAGACCAGGTGGATGTCATGCGGTATATTTTACGGGACAGGTATACCACTGTGGGTGTGAATTCAGGAAAGGAGGCCATAGAGAGGCTGAAGTCGGAGGGGTATGACCTGATTGTCTGTGATGTCAAGATGCCTGGAATTGACGGGGCCGGTGTCTATGATTGGGTCAGGGGGAACAGGCCGTCTATGGTCAACAGGATGCTCTTTTCTACAGGGGATACGCTTGGACCCAAGGCGGAGAAGATTATCAGCAAGATCGGGGACCATTATATCATTAAGCCCTACAATGCAGATGAGCTTCTCAGAAAGGTAGAAAATATTTTGACCCAGGATGAACATTTGCATTACCCATAATTCCGCCCTAATCGTGGTGGATGTCCAGAACGATTTTTGTCCAGGCGGCGCCCTTCCTGTGCCGGGAGGGGCTCAGGTCGTGACTGTCCTGAATCACTATATCAGGAAATTTATTGATACAGGACTTCCTGTGTATTTGACGAGAGACTGGCATCCGGGGGATCACCTCTCGTTTAAATCGCAGGGGGGGATCTGGCCAGTGCATTGTGTTCAGGAGACCGAAGGCGCCAGATTCCATCCTGAACTTTTTAGCCCGTCTGCTGCCGTCGTTATCTCAAAAGGGACAGACCCCGGGAAGGAGGCCTACTCAGGTTTTCAGGGCACAGATCTCGCTCATCAGCTCAAGCAAAGACAAGTGGGGCGGCTTTTCGTAGGCGGATTAGCGACAGATTACTGTGTCAAGAGTACGGTACTGGATGCCATCAGGGAAGGCCTTGAAGTGGTGTTCCTTTCCGACGCCTCTATGGGAGTGGATGTAAAACCCGGAGATAGCGAGCGTGCCATCCAGGAGATGCTCAGGGAAGGTGCGATTAAGATAATCATTGGGGATATAGAATAGATAGTACGGTTGGCGGGAAAGCCATGAAAGGGAAACTACATACAGCAGATTTCGATGACATCAGGGCCGGAAGGACCACAGACGTCTATTTTGACCGGACGATCAAGATCCTCAAGGCCAAAGGGATAGACAAATGGGTGAAGGCCGAGTTTATTGCCAAGGATTTTCCGGAAGAGTGGGAGTGGGGAGTCTTTGCCGGCATTGAAGAGAGTCTGGGTCTGTTCGAGGGGATGAAGATCAATGTCCGGGCCATGCCCGAGGGGACCCTCTTTAAGACCTATCAGCCTGTCCTTGAGATCGAGGGGATGTATACAGACTTCGGTCTCTTTGAGACTGCAATCCTTGGTTTCCTCTGTCAGGCCTCCGGTATCGCGACAAAGGCTGCCCGGTGCAAGAAGGCGGCCGGGGAGCGGGGGGTCATCAGTTTCGGGGCCAGGAGGATGCATCCTTCCATAGCCCCTATGGTTGAGCGAAGCGCCTACATCGGCGGCTGCGATGGTGTTGCTGTGCTGATGAGCGGCGAGCTTATCGGCGAGGACCCGATGGGGACGATGCCCCATGCCCTGGTAATCCTGATGGGGAACTCTGTAGAGGCCACAAAGGCATTCCATGAGGTGATAGAACCTAAGGTGAAGAGGGTGGCGCTTGTAGATACCTTTGGAGATGAGAAATTTGAGTCCATTGCCGTCGCTGAGGCGATGAGAGACAAACTCTACGGCGTCAGGCTGGATACCCCGGCAAGCCGGCGGGGGAACTTCCTGAGGATATTGCAGGAGGTGAGATGGGAGCTTGACCTCAGGGGTTACAGGCATGTGAAACTCTTCGTCAGCGGCGGCCTGGATGAGGAGAAGATAGCAGAGCTGAACCCCCTTGTGGATGCCTATGGCGTTGGGACCTCGATCAGCAGTGCCAGGGTGATTGACTTTGCCATGGACATCATCGAGGTCGGGGGGAAACCCCTTGCCAAACGGGGCAAGATGTCAGGATCAAAAAGGGTGCTCAGGTGCGACGGTTGCTATCAATTCAGGATGATCCCCTATAAAGACTCAAAACCAAAATCTCAGGTCTTAAAGTGTGATTGCGGTAAGGTGTTTAAGGATATCCTCCTGCCGGTGGTGAAGAATGGGTCGATCGTTGGCAAGAGACCCCCGACACGTAAGATCAGGGAATATGTCCTGAGACAACTCACGCACTTTTCCGTAGGATAGCATGCCCTACACTCCGCTTTACGAAGTCCATGTGGTGCTACATTGTGTCGTGTTCGACTGAGATTCCAAGTGCAGAAGTTCCCGGCTGACGGGATAATCGGCATACATGGTACTCGGAGAAAACTCCCGTTCCGTTTTCTGGAAGGTGATAAGAGGAGCTTAACCCAAGTTCCGCAGTTAGCCTCAAATTTTATCATTTATAGAGTTTCATATAGTGCTAACCCATTGACTTTGCAGCGCCTGATCTTCAAGAATTGCATGTAGTGCAGACCACCCCCTTGAAATCCCTTCTGCATACA